>NZ_JBFPKO010000053.1:0-18295 GCF_040948765.1 Paraburkholderia sp. BR10923
CGTGCGCATGCGATCCCTGGCACAAATCCGCCCATAGTGGCTGGAAAAGGCGGCAATGAGGCCAGAAGCCGGCCTCACAGTGCTTTAAAAAGGTTGATGCGCGTTGAAATTGCACAATGCGAAAGATTTAGCGACGGTGGGCGCTCAAATCGTGGAAGGCCGATTCCGGGCGGGGGTATTTCCGCATCCTGCTAGGGCTAAGCACATTTTTATCAAAGCGGCTGCACGCGTGATCTGCCGACCCGTAACCGCGAACGTCAGATGTTCCCTTTCGAGATACGCGTCGCACACAATCGCTAAGCCCCTTTCGTCAGCGCTTGGTGCTGCACACACGGAGGAACGCGGCCTGTTATTTCGCCATAGTCAAACAGCGCATCGGCACATGGTACGGCTGTACGTTCCGGGAGCAATCAAAACAATTATATAATAAGCATTACTACTGTTCACATAGAGAGTGCAGATGGGCACCAACCTGACAGCGCCAGGTTTGCCGCAGCGCTCGATAAGAACGCGCGTCGCCTTAAATTGGTGGAACGTCGATTCCTCCTGAGTGAATTGCAGGTGCATGACGGGACTGGTTGCGTCATCGACATACACACCAACAGCGTGCACGCTGGACCGCGGTCCTCGAGCTAGCGGTGATCCCGCCATCAATCTGGATGAACTCGTCCAAGCGCTCCTATCGTGTGCGTGACTGGTAGACCGTCGGCTGATGCAGTCGACGCAGGATCCACAGGCCTTCGCCCGTCATTCGATATGACCCCTTTCGTCGCCCTGCGGACTCTGAGATTCCCGTGGCTTCTCCAACGCTAGGGGCCGGCCCAAAAATTGGCGTATCAACCGCGGATAATCGTGAGCACGATCGGAACAAGGCATCTCGACAGCGTCTCGCTGCGCGAGATTTGTGTCCGGAAACCAGTCCACGGCCCAAATTCCGAGCCGCACAACAAGCCGGCGAATCTGCCGCGCCGTCAGTTCCAGCCGTTGCGCGGAACGTTAGCGGTTTCAGCTTGCTATCCACCACGACGTTCAAAATGGTATGGAATTGTCCAGCGGGCGCATCGCGACCGTTCGCTCTGTTGCTGCAGCCATTAAAGCTCCCTGGAACTGGACCTCCGACGGGCTACACGCTTGCGATGAACGCGGGTTTTCCATTGGCAAAACCCAGACGTTCCGGTGTAGCCAAGACCTCACTGAGCCTTCTCGGCGGTTTCATCATATGTTAGAACCCTTGCCCGGACAGCCAGTGGTTCAGATACTTTTGCTAGGATTTCCATAAACCACACAAAGGTGCGATGCAAGTGGCCATTGCGGCGTCGCGGCGCTCTTGTGCGGCAATTACCCTATGGTTCGTAAGCGCCCGGTCATCCCATCTTGAGTCACGGTGAAAGTCTTGGGAGCATCGTGTCCACTTAAATAGGTGGACCGTGAACACTATTGACGAAGCAGCGGCACCTAGCCGTCGACGACGCCGGCGCTACAGCGTCGAGTTCAAGGCTCAGGTAGTGGCAGCTTGCCAGGGGCCCGGGGTATCGCTCGCGGCGATCGCGTTGCACCACAAGCTGAACGCCAATCTGCTTCGACGTTGGGTCGAGCAGGCCGAAACGAACGATTGCGTGCTCGTGGCGCGTAGCGACCTGGCAGCGCCATTGGCAGCGGCGCCAGCACCGGAATTTGTACCGCTGCCACTTGAGACGCGAAACACGCGTACAACTGAGATTCGCGTCGAGGTGCGTCGCGCGGACCAGTCGATCACGGTTAGCTGGCCAACCTCGGAGGCAGCGCAATGCGCCGCGTGGCTGCGCGAGTGGCTCGCATGATCCGCATTGACCAGGTGTGGCTGGCAGTTGACCCGCTGGACATGCGGGCCGGCTTTGATACGGCACTGGGTCGGGTAATCTCCGTGTTCGGCGCCGCGCATCCGCACCATGCGTACCTGTTCGCCAACCGGCGGGCCAACCGCCTGAAGGTGCTGGTACACGATGGGATTGGCATCTGGCTGGCAGCGCGACGGCTGAATCAGGGGCAGTTCACCTGGCCGCACGCTGGTAGCGAGCCAAAGCAACGCGCGCTCACACAGGAACAACTGGCCGCTCTGGTGGTGGGTTTGCCATGGCAGCGCATCGGCGCGGACGGTGTGATCCGTGTCGTTTGAGGACGTTCGGTACGTATACGGTCGCGCTTTCGCGCTCTCCGGGGTTCTGGCAGACTCGTCTGCATGAACTTGCCAGCCGACCTCAACGCTCTTAGCCCGGAACAGTTGCGTGCGCTCGCCACACAACTGATTGCGCGTGTCGAGGACCGGGACAGGGAGATTGAGGAGAAGACCCGGGAGGTCGGCGAGAAGGATCGGGAGCTGCGCTACCGGCAGACCCGCATCGACCAGTTGACCCACGAGATCTCGATTCTCAGGCGCCATCAGTTCGGCAGGCGCAGCGAGCAGCTCAGCAGCGATCAGATGAATCTGCTGGATGAGGCGATTGACGCGGATCTCGCCGCCATTGAAGCTGAGCTCGAGCAACTTCAGCCGCAAGCCGCAGCCGAGCCGCTACCCCAGCAACCGAAGCGTGCAGCGCTGCCGGCGCAATTGCCGCGCACAGAGATTCGCCACGAGCCGCAGAGCACCGTATGCCAGTGTGGCTGCGAGCGCACGCGCATCGGCGAGGACATCAGGACATCAGCGAGAAGCTCGACTACACACCGGGCGTGTTCACCGTGGAGCGGCATGTCCGTGGCAAGTGGGTGTGCAGAAACTGCGAAACACGGATTCAGGCCGCGGTGCCTGCGCACGTCATCGACAAGGGCATTCCGACTGCGGGACTGCTGGCGTCAGTGCTGGTTGCCAAATACGCTGACCACCTTCCCCTGTATCGTCAGGAGCAGATCTTTGCGCGGGCGGGCGTCGCGATACCGCGCTCGACATTGGGCGCATGGGTCGGTACGTGCGGCGTGCAACTACAACCGCTGCTCGACGCGCTGCATCAGGAAATCCTGCAGCAGGGTGTGCTGCACGCGGATGAGACGCCGGTACAGATGCTCAGTCCCGGCAAAGGCAAGACACATCGCGCGTATCTATGGACGTATACGCCGACGCACTACAGTGAGCTGCGCGCCGTGGTCTACGACTTCGCCGACAGCCGTGCAGGCGAACATGCCCGCGCGTTCCTCGCTGGCTGGCAGGGCAAACTGGTATGCGACGACTACAGTGGATACAAGGCTGGATTCCAGCAGGGCATCACTGAAATTGGATGTGCAGCGCACGCGAGACGCAAGTTCTTCGATCTGCACGCCAATCACAGCAGTCAGATCGCCGCGCAGGCGCTGCCGTTCTTTGCTGCGCTTTACGACATCGAGCGCGACGCTGCAGTGCTGCAAGCCGAGGAACGCCACAAGCTTCGACAGAGTCGGGCCAAGCCGGTCTGCGGCGCACTTCACGAATGGATGGTGGCGCAGCGCAAGCTGGTGTCGGAAGGCTCGGCGATTGCCAAAGCGCTGGATTACAGTCTTAAACGATGGGAAGCGCTGACCCGCTATCTCGATGACGGTCACGTGCCTATACACAACAACTGGGTCGAAAACCAGATACGACCTTGGGCCATCGGCAGGTCGAACTGGCTGTTCGTCGGTTCGCTTCGAGCCGGGCAGCGAGCCGCGGCCATCATGAGTCTGCTACGTTCAGCGCAACTGAATGGGCACGAACCACATGCCTATCTGAAGGACGTCCTGACGCGACTGCCAACCCACAAGGCCAGCGATATCTCAACATTGCTGCCTCATCGCTGGCAGCCCGCGGATCCTATCCGCTAGTTCAGTTCGTCAAGACGGGTTTGCTGGCCGCTTACTATGGTTCTAACGCGTAGCCATAGGCACTTTAGACAGACGAATTGGGCTGCGTCCTTTGATACGATCGGGGACTGAACTTGACTAGTGAATGACGGCAGATGAACGATCCACATGGCTCTGACACAGGCTTCAGTGTCCACATCCTTTGGGAGGATGCAGAGCGCACTTTCTGTCGCGTCCGGTCCCCGAGCGGCAGCGATAGCGTCCTGACTCTCCGGACCACCGAGGAACATCCCTCGATCGCCCTTCTCGAGCGCCTTGCTCACGAATTCGCGCTGAAAGAACAACTGAATGGTACGTGGGCGGTGCATCCGATAAGGCTGGTACGCGAAGATGAACGGATGGCACTGGTTTTCGAGGATCCGGGCGGCGAACCACTTGAGCGACTGGTGGGCGCGCCTCTCGGGGTGGAACGTGTTTTGTGCCTCGCCGTCGGCATTGCCGGGGCGCTTGAGAAGCTCCACCGCAGTGGGTTCGTTCACAAGGATTTCAAGCCTGCTCATGTGCTAGTTGACTGCACGGACAGCCGGCCGCGGCTCACAGGATTTGGGATCGCTTCACGACTGCCGCGCGAGCGGCAATTTCCACAGCCACCCGAAACGATCGCCGGCACCCTACCCTTCATGGCGCCCGAACAGACTGGGCGGACGAACCGCTCGATCGACTCTCGCAGCGACCTCTACGCGTTCGGAGTTACGCTTTATCAAATGCTCACGGGGTCCCTACCGTTCACTGCTGCGGATCCGATGGAATGGGTACATTGCCATGTTGCGCGTAAGCCGGTGCCTCCGATAGCACGGGTAGACACGGTCCCCCTTCCCGTCTCAGAGCTTGTCATGAAGCTGCTCGCCAAGACGCCCGAGGAACGGTATCAGACGGCGGCTGGCGTCGAGCGGGATCTGAGGCATTGCCTGACCGAATGGCAGCGTCAACGCCACATTGATCCCTTTGTGCTGGGCGAATACGACATGACCGACCGCCTCCTGATCCCGGAGAAACTCTACGGGAGGCAGAGGGAGGTGGATGCATTGACCACTGCGTTCGATCGCGTAGTCAGGACTGGCATCCCTGAACTCGTGCTCGTCTCCGGGTATTCGGGTATCGGCAAATCCGCAATCGTCCATGAACTGCATAAGGCACTCGTACCATCGCGCGGGCTGTTCGCGTCGGGCAAGTTCGACCAATACAAGCGCGACATACCCTATGCGACGCTCGTTCAAGCTTTTCAGGGCCTGATCAGGCCGCTACTCGGCGAGCCTGACGCGGAACTCGCAACCTGGCGCGAGACGTTGATCGGGGCACTCGGTCCGAACGCGCGACTCGTGACCGATCTGATCCCTGCGCTCAGGCTGATCATCGGCGATCCCCCGCCCGTCCCAGAGCTCGAGCCAAATCAGGCGCGCCGCCGTTTTGAAGTCGTCTTCCAGCGCTTTATCGGCGTCTTTGCGCGACGTGAACATCCGTTGGCACTATTTCTTGACGATCTGCAATGGCTCGACGCCGCGACGCTCGACTTGCTCGACGGGCTCCTTGCGCGCTCGGATCTGCAGCATCTGATGGTAATCGGCGCCTATCGCAGCAATGAGGTAACTCCCGGACATCCGCTGCTGCACAAGCTTCAGACGTTAAGGGCTGCCGGCGCAAGGCTCGACGAAATTGTTCTCGCGCCTCTTGCTTGTGAACACGTGGAGCAACTGATTGACGAAGCGCTTCACTGTGAGCCGGGACGTGCGGCACCGCTTGCGCACCTCGTGCATGAGAAGACGGCGGGCAATCCGTTTTTCGTCATCCAGTTTTTGCGCGAGCTTGCCGATAGCGATCTGCTGAGCTTTGCCCATGACACGGCCTGTTGGAGCTGGGACCTGCCCCGCATCCACCGCAAAGAGTACACCGACAATGTAGTCGACCTAATGGTGGTAAAGCTAGTGCGCCTACCGGCGTCAACGCAACGCGCCGTGCAACAGCTTGCCTGTCTCGGCAACACCGCCTCCTATATGATGCTGCCTAAAGTTCTGGGCGTCTCGGAGCAGGAAATTCGGGCGCTGCTGAAGCCGGCACTCGCGCAGGAGTTGGTGGAGCAACTAGAAGACGCCTACGGGTTCGTGCACGACCGGGTGCAGGAAGCCGCCTATTCGCTGATTCCCAAAGAGTTACGTGCTCACACGCATCTGCGTATTGGACGGCTACTCGCGGCGCAAACTCCCGCTAGCAAACGGCAAGAGGCGATCTTCGATATCGTCAGTCAGTTCAACCGAGGCGCGGCGCTGGTGAGATCCAGGCAGGAACGCCAACAACTGGCTGCCTTTAACCTGATCGCCGGCAAGAGAGCCAAGGCGTCGACAGCCTATGCGTCGGCGCTCACCTATCTCACTGCCGGCGCTGAACTCCTCCAGGACGATTGCTGGGGACGTAGGCACGAACTGGTCTTTCCGCTCCAGTTGAACCTGGCAGAATGCGAGTTCCTCACCGGGCGGCTAACCGATGCCGAAGAGCGGCTGGCGATGCTGTCAAACCGCGCGACGAACACGGTCGATCAGGCGAGCGTCGCGTGTCTGCGAATGGATGTTTACCTGACTCTCGATCGAAGCGATCTGGCGGTCGAGGTTTGCCTCGATCACCTCCGTCAACTCGGCATCGACTGGCCGGCACACCCACATGAAAGCAACGTACGGGGGGAGTACGAAAACATACGGTTGCGGCTTGCGGGCCGGACTATCGAGGCACTCATCGATATGCCGTTGATGTCGGACCCAGCGTCGCTCGCAATCACTGACCTGCTTAGCAAGCTCCTGAGACCAGCCTGGTTTTTTGACGCGAATCTGGCTTCTCTCGCTATATGCAAAGTGATCAGCTTGAGTCTGGAGTGCGGGAACTGCGACGCCTCGTGCTTCGCGTATGTCATGTTCCCGCGGATCGCTGGGCCACGCTTTGGCGATTACCACGCTGGAGTCCAGTTCGGTCAGCTCGGCTTCGATCTGGTCGAGCGACGCGGACTCAAACGCTTCGAGGCAGTCACCTATCTTTGCTACGCGCTGTATGTTGTGCGCTGGACGAAACACGTGCGCTTCAGCACCGAAGTGCTGCGCCGTGCGTTCGAAGCAGCGAGCCGAACCGGGGACCTTCCGTCTGGCGCCTATACCTGCTGCCATATCGTTTCGGACCGACTTTTCGGCGGTGACCCTCTAAGCGATGTCGAACTCGAAACTGAACAGGGCCTCGCGTTTTCGAGGAAGGCACGTTTCGGCCTGGTCGTCGATAACCTCACCACGCAACTCGCATTGATCCGGATGCTCCGCGGCGTCACACTGAAATTCGGCCACTTCGACTATGACGAGTTCAACGAGGTTCGTACAGAGGAGCACCTGTCCGGCAACCCCGCGCTCGCGACGGCCGCGTGCTGGTACTGGATCCGGAAACTGCAGGGACGATTCCTTTCAGGCGACTATGTGGCCGCCATGAACGCGGCATCGATCGCGCAAGAGCAACTTTGGAGCTCGTCGCCGCACCTGGAGGAATGCGAGTACCATTTTTACGCCGCTCTCACAAGGGCCGCGCATTTCGACCGGGTGCCGGCCGAGGAGCGACAGGAGCACCTCCACAGCATCGCCGCGCATTGTCGGCAATTGGAGATCTGGGCGAACAACTGTCCGGCGAATTTCGGCAATCGGGTTTCACTGGTAAGCGCCGAGATGGCGCGCCTGGAAGGCCGTGATGTCGAGGCGATGCGACTCTACGAAGCGGCCATTCATCTTGCGCGCGCAAACGACCTCATACACAATGAAGCGCTTGCCAATGAACTCGCATCCGCGTTCTACGCGGCGCGGGGGTATGAGAAGATTGCCCGTGTCTATTTGCAGGACGCACGACGGGCTTATCGACGCTGGGGGGCAGAAGGGAAGGTGCGTCAACTCGACGAACTGTACCCAGGTCTCAGGGCCGACGAGCGAGCGCCTGACTCAGGCAGCACTATCGGGGCGCCTCTCGAACACCTTGACCTTGCTACCGTCATAAGGGTGTCGCAGGCTGTTTCCGGAGAGGTTTTCCTCGACAGATTGATTGAGACGATCATGCGTACCGCTATCGAACAGGCGGGAGCCGAGCGTGGATTACTGATCCTTTCGCATACAGGAGAACAGCGGCTCGCAGCGGAAGCATGGACGGACAGCGACAAGGCATGCGTCCAATTGCGTGATGCACCCGTGAGCGCGACCATGATTCCCGAGCCTGTTCTCTACGATGTATTGCGCACAGGCGAAAGTGTCATTCTCGATGATGCTGCGGCCGATCCCAGGTTCGCGACAGATCCTCATATCCGGCAGTATCTGACTCGTTCCGTCTTATGCCTGCCATTAATGAATCAAGCGAAGCTGATCGGGGCCCTGTACCTCGAAAACAATCTGATCACCCGCGCCTTCGCATCGACCCGGATTGCACTGCTGCGGCTGCTCGCGTCGCAGGCGGCGACTGCGCTCGAGAACACCCGCCTGTACCGCGACCTGCAGGAACGGGAGGCCAGGATTCGCCGCCTCGTCGACGCCAATATCATTGGCATCATCGTCTGGAATGCCGCCGGCGACATTCTCGAAGCCAACGACGCTTTTCTTCGCATGGTGGGATATGAGCGAGAGGATCTTGCGTCAGGATTCCTCCGCTGGAGGGATCTCACGCCAACTGACTGGCAGGAAAGCAGCGAACGGGCTTTGGCCCAAATCAGAAACCACGGTGACGTTCAACCCGAGGAAAAAGAATACATGCGGAAGGATGGCAGTCGTATACCGGTCATGGTCGGCCGCGCTGCTTTTGACTGTAGCGGGAAGGAAGGCGTTGCTTTTGTAGTTGATCTCACGGAGCGCAAGGAAGCTGAGCACCGCTTGCGTGAGTCCTACGAGATGCTGCGTGAACTTGCCTCACATCGCGAGACGGCTCGCGAGGATGAACGCAAGCACATTGCGCGGGAAATGCACGACGAACTCGGGCAACACCTTACCGCGCTTCGCCTGAGGGCGTCGATATTGCGCATGAGGCTTGGCGCGGATCACCCGGATCTGGTCGAGCATACGCAGGCGCTCGTTTCCCTTGTGGATGTAACGATGCAGGTGGTCAGAGGCGTTATCGCGTCGCTGCGCCCCGCAGCGCTTGATTCCGGTATTGCAGCAGCGCTCGAGTGGCTCGTGGCCGATTTCAACCGCAACGGCCGGACGGTCTGTCATCTCAACTTGCAGGACGAGAATATCGCCGTAAGCGAGGATCGCGCTATCGTGCTGTTTCGCATCGTTCAAGAGGCACTTACCAATGTCACCCGACACGCTGCGGCCAGAAGAGTAATCATCGCATTAGAGCGAACCCCCGATGCTTGCCTTCTCGAAGTGCACGACGACGGTTGCGGATTCGATGTTCTGGCAACGAGAAAGAGGTCATTCGGACTGGCAGGGATGGAAGAGCGTGTTCTGATGCTGGGCGGTGCGATCGACGTTATCAGCTCGCCGGGAGCCGGCACCATGATCAAGGTGCGACTTCCTGACAAGTGGGCGATCGAGAATAGCCGTTAAAGTCACACACGTAACACCTGCGCTCGCTCGGCGTGCTGAACCGAAGGTCCGGAATCCGTGCGCGCCACAGATCCGGAACCCGCCGTTCCGAGGTCGGTCGGAAAAAGTGGAAGCCAACGTTTCGTCATACCGAGAAGCGGGGGGCATGACTGTATTTGCCGGCCTGAAGGAACTGTACAGTGGTGAAATTGTCGGCTAGGCGGTAAGGGAACGGATGACGACAAAATTTGGTCATGTCGGCGCTGTTTCGCGCTGTCGTGACCCGCCGGCCTGGTTCGCCATAGCGATCGAGGATGGCACTAGCGCCCGCTCGCCTATCAAGCACTCATCCGCCACCTTGACATACACGCGTTGCTGAGCCGCCGTGGCAACCGCTACAACAACGCCCCGATCGAATCCGTCGGGGCAACGCCGAAGAATGAACTGGTCTAGCATTAATGTTTTGCCACGTGCGAGCAGGCACGTTTGGCGATCACCGAATACATCGAAATCATCTACAACCGGCAACGCCCGCAGGCGCTGCTGACTACCAATCGCCTGTCGCGTTCACGCGACGCTTTTATCTGAATCAAATCACTGCTTAACCTCTTGGCCTTCGCCAATTCCGGCCGATCCAGTATCGCACGCATCGCGAAGCCATGGCCGACTTGTTCAAATACCTTGATATGTTCTATAACCGCAAGTCGTCGTCATTCATGGCGTGGCTTGTCACCAACTCAGTTCATGCAAGACTGGCCTGCGCGGCTAAGCGGACTAACTCGGGGCCTCTGGAAGGCGAAAACCCGGGCGCATGAAATGGGTCAACGGCTCCCTAATTTCGATAGAGGCACTTCAAAATTGCGGCGGGCGCGCGGAACACTTCCGCCGCGGGTTCCTTGCCCGCAATCAGTGATCTGGCCAAGACAAACAGCGGAATGGGAAGCCAGTTCCACCAGTGCACCTTCCCCTCGGACATCGGCCAATGCTACGTTTCATACTACGCCGCTGATGATTGCGCGAGTTCCTTTTGTCATCGCCTAGGTTCTCGCCGACATTGTGCCAAGCTCAAAGACCGGCCACATTACTCCGTCGCCTGACTCCTCGGACCATCTATCGGGCCGGTCCCACAGTAGTAGGAATAACTGTCGGTAGGGTCTTTCTGGTTTGTGTATATGCATACATCGCTCGCTGCGACCGCATAGGCCTGCGCCGCCACACCCATTAGAACCGCGGACAGAAGGCCACCAGAAAGCACTCTCTTCATCTTTTCCATATACATTCCTTTGTTAAGGAAGGTCTGCATAACCCGCATTTCGAGCGCTGACCTTCTATATTTTTCGCAGTGGCGGTGATGAGAATTTGTTGAGTCGTTAAGGCGCCTGCGATTTACGCCGCTCCGTGCAGCGCTACTGAGGCGCAAGACACGGCGCCTCGGTTATCAAGCCTTGCGCAAAGCTCTACGCGCCATCCATAGATTGCTCAGAGCAAACAACGTCGTGATCTGGGCTGTGTTCTTCATCAAACCTCGATATCGGGTCTTCGTGTAGGCAAACTGCCGCTTGAGGACGCGGAACGGATGTTCGACCTTGGCGCGGACGCCGGCCTTCAGCCGCTCGATCTGATCGTATATCGCGTCCAAACGATCACTCAGATCCAGCTTTTTGCGCTTGCCTGGTCTCATCGCGATGTGCCAGCGCACCCCGCCAGTCTCGCGACGCTTTTCGATCCCCTGATATCCCGCGTCAGCGTACACGTCCGTTTCCTGGCCGTGCAATAGCGCATGAGCCTCCGTAATGTCGTGGACGTTGGCCGCCGTGCCGATGACGGTGTGGACCAGGCCCGACTCTGCGTCCACGCCGATGTGCGCTTTCATTCCGAAGTACCAGTTACCGCTTTTCTGCGTCTGACGCATCTCGGGATCGCGCGTTCCGGAGTTGTTTTTCGTCGAACTGGGCGCCGGAATCAACGTGGCATCGACGACCGACCCGGTCTTGAGCATCAGGCCTTTGTCCACCAGGATTTCATTGACCATCGCGAGCATCTGCGCAGCCAGTCCATGCGCTTCGAGAAGGTGACGAAACCGTAGAATCGTGCTCTCGTCCGGCAAACGCGTCATGCCGCCGTCAAGTCCTGCGAAGTCACGATACAGCGGCACGTCATATAACGCTTCTTCCATCGCTGGATCGGACAGACCAAACCACTGTTGCATAAAATGAATGCGCAGCATCGTCGCGATCGGGAACGGCGGCCGTCCAGTCTTGCCAGTCGGATAGTGCGGTTCGATCAGCGCAATGAGCTTCAACCAAGGCACAACGCGTCGCATCTCATCGAGAAATTCTCGCTTACGCGTGCGCTTCGTTGTCAGATCCAGGTCAAGTCCAAGTTGCGTCATCTGGGCTCTCCTCAACTCACTCCCTTCATCCCAGGATAGTTCACCGAAATCTCAATGCCAGGACTTTTGCAGACCTTCCTTAACATGCCGTAAATTATGTGACTCGTCCACTGGGCGCCGAAATCGCGTACCTTACGAAATTATCTGAGCAACTGCCAGAAGAAAAGCATCAAATATATTGATGCCAACGCACGATCGTCGTTGGGGACCGTGCTGCTAGGTCGAGAGGCGGCCTCGGGCACGACGCGGGCAAAGAGCCCACGACTTTCCGGTTACTTTTTGATGCCATTTTCATTTCTTCGCATTCCTGCCAACAGACTGTTGCCGTTCATCGACGGGCAAGTGCCGCGTGCCAGCACGGTCCCGGTTCATGCACCTGTCGCGATCCCGCCGCCCTGGTAAGTGTTCATACTGTCCGCAGACTATTGCGGTGACCTGTTTCGCGCCGAATGCCATTGAGTGTGCGCGTCGGATTATCTTCGTCATTTCCTCGTGTCCTCTGAATGCGTTATCGCCGCCCTCCTTGTTGCTACGAGAAACATGGGCTAGACATACTATCAACGATATTTGATCGGGCATAAGTTGCTTTTACTTTTCATCATCCGCGACATTAATGTATAAATATGTTTTTGGTTTCGATGGTCATCGTGGAATATAGGTCATCAAAAGGCGAAATTGGCTGCCGCCTATAGTTTGCATAATAGAATGTGTTGAGTGCTCAGCCAGACGATCAGATGCTTGAACTTACCGTTTTGCAAAGTGGAGAAACGAAACCGATGATGAGAAATTTACTTATTGTTGCCCTTGCGCTCGGCGCATCGTATTGCGCTGCTGCTGAAACGTACGAAAGCTGCCCGATGCCTGCCAACATCAAGATTGCGCGGGGTGTGTACACGGCAACAACCAACGATAACGAGGGTGAATGGATTGGCACTTCGAGAGGGCCGGGCGACGGTAATATCAAGGAATTTACCTCTGCCATGTTTTTCCCGCCGCAGCTTGATAATGACGGTTCTGTGCGATCGCCGTTAGTCCGGTGCTCCTACGAACTTGCCCAAGGCGGCCATTTGGATCTACGGTTCGACCCTAGGCCGCCGCCACCTGGTCTAAGGGTCGATGTAGGTTTATGGCGCCGGAAATCCGGCCCTTACGATCTCGACTACTATGAATGCACTGAGCGGGCCGCTTGGCGTTGTAGGTTCGAGGTCGTTCGGCGGCCCTGACCTGAGCAATCGTAAGCGTACGATTTGTCTCGCCTCGCTTTTGCGTTCAGCAAGATCCGCGATTTCGTCCGCAACACCGACTTGCGGGCGCAATGAGGCCCGGTCGAAAAGAATGGAAGCCAACGTTTCGTAATACCGAGAAGCGGAGGTACGGATGAATCGAATTTCAAAAGCGGTCTATACGAAGGAGCTCCGCGACAAGCGGTCAAGCTGACCTTGATTGAAGGTGTTGGGATATCGGAAGCTTCCTGACGATTGTCGGCTCCAATGAAAACGGAGGCAAACTGGGGGCGCGCGGCGAAGCCTGTAAGCTCAAGGACGTCGGACGACAAACTCCCGGAGCTTGCCGGCTTAAGTTCGAGAATCGGGGGGCGCGGAATCTGAGGTTTTGCTTGCTGGTCATGTTGACAACTGTCTGGACCGTGAGAGTTTTGAAGATTACGTTAAATTCTCCGGCGCTCTGGAAAATGGAAAATTCTTGTCGAGTGGGCGTCGGAAATTATCGTTGACCAATGTCTTGGCTCAGACCATGTCCTAACTATCCGGATTTGAGGTCCAATGTAGTGCGAACTGCAGAGCGACTGTAGCGATGGACGTCGTATCGGAGCGCTTCGCCGCAGGCGAGAATGAACCAATAGGGAGTAGTAGTATTGAAACTGAAGAAGAACATGAGGCGTGTTTGCACTCGGCATGCCGTGACACTCGCACTAGCCGTATGGCTCGTGACAGGCTGCTCTGCCGGGGCACAGCAGGATGCGTTCGTGCCGCTCGTGCGCAGCATGGCAGATCGCCTCAACACCGCGGACCAGGTCGCTCTGAACAAGTGGGACACGGGCCAACCCGTCTATGACCCTCATCGAGAAGCGCAAGTCATTGCAAATGCGGTGGCGATGGCGTCTGAGTACGGACTAACCACGGAGGATGTGACAAACATTTTCTCGGACCAAATTGAAGCCAACAAAGAAATTCAGTACGAGCTGCTCAGCAACTGGATGCGTCACGGCAACGCTCCCGCAACGCCTCGCCAGAGCTTGCCGGGCGTTATTCGACCCATTCTGGATAAGCTGCAGGCCAATATCATGCTGAATTTGAAGGGCGTGGCGCCTCTTCGCAGCAATACAGATTGCCAGACACAGGTTGCAACAGCAGTGGGGCGCGTCGCCCAACAAACGTCGCTTGATGCCCTACATCTCGCGGCCCTCGACCGTGCGGTCGCGCGGATATGTGTCAAGTTTTGACTTTCCGGGGGGCTAAAGACATGCAAGGAAGCTTCCTGAAGGCGGACATATCGGAACTCCGTTGCGCAAATGGCGGCGTCGCGCATTTGAGATGGAGAGGATCCCCTGCGCTGGGGCACCAGCATGGTTTCAATGTCGAAGCGTGCCCTGACGACGTGCGCAACGTTCTTTGGTGGCTATCCGTGAGTAGAGTGGCGACGAAACCATTGCCGATGCGATGCTTTACCGTCTCATGTGGCGTCATCACTGGATCACGCACAGGTGGGCTACTTAGAAAACATCCCCAAAACCCCAACGTCCTGGAGCCCGAACTCGATCTCAACTGCGGAAAAACCTACAATCGACATCGCGCAATGCCAGACCCGCCGAGTCGGTCACGATTCCAAATCGGCGATCAAGTTCGCTGAAGTACGCATCATCCTTTAATACGCCGTGTTCGGCTCATCAACCTTCTACGCTGAGATAGGAAGCATGGACGACCAAACAGTGCGAAATGTACTCAGACAGGCTGATGGCTGGATCGACTGGAATGACGTCCGGAACGCGCCGGACTGGCGGCAAGGAAAGATCGTGCTGGACGGTAGATTTAGTGCAGACGAGCTTCGTGCGATCATCGAGCTTCGGCGAAACACTCGCTAGTCCAGCCTGAACAAACCGTAGAGCCTTAAGCGTTGGGGGTTTCCGGCGGAAATCGTGTTGTTGGAATTGCAGAGACCTGGCATATTGCTGGGTATAGCCTGCAAATTCTGGCGAGGTTTAGATGGGTCCGAAGGCGCCTGTAACGGAGAAGGATTTGTTCCGGCATCCACTGCGCGAACAGATCAATCTCAAGCATCCACTGGTACGGCTGGCCGAGCTGATCAATTGGGAGCGGCTCAGTGCATGGATGAGCGCGAGTTTCGTTTCGGGTAAAGGCAGACCTGCGAGTTCGCCTCGACTGATCGCTGGTCTGCTGTATCTGCAGCACGCCTTCGACCTCTCGGACGAGGATGTTGTGTGGCAATGGGTTGAGAACCCGTACTGGCAGGTTTTTACGGGCGAGACGTACTTGCAGACCGAACCGCCGATCGATCCGTCCAGCCTCACGCGATGGCGCAAACGGTTGGGAGAAGCCGGTGTCGAGGAGTTGCTCGCCGAGACGATCGACGCGGCGAAGCGTGCCGGAGTGATCAAGGCGTCGAGCGCGAAACGCGTAATCGTTGATACGACCGTGATGCCCAAGGCGATCGCACATCCGACTGACTCGCGACTGCTGGAGCGCTGTCGTGAACACCTCGTGTCACGGATCGGCGTAATTGAGCCGGGGATGATCGGCGTAATGAGGCCACCTGGAATGGCCCCGAAACGCGATTTCGAAGGGACTCAAGAATGCGTTTTTTTGCCTGATTTGGCAACCGCGTTTTCGCCGTTTTCGGGCATCGGTTTCGGCTTGCGGAAGCTCTCACCCTCAATGACGACACGGTAGGCGCCATGCCGTAGCCGATCGAGCGTGGCAGCACCGAGGATGCGGTTGTCGGGGAACGCGTCGCCCCATTCGCTGAAGTCGAGATTCGACGTCAGGATCGTCGCCGCGCGCTCATACCTGGCGGCGATCAGGTCGTGGAAGTCTTCGTCGTGGGGCGCACGCAGGGGTTTGAGTGCGAAGTCATCGACGATCAGCACCGGAACGCGCACGAACTGCTGCAACTTGCGTTCATAGAGCTCAGTCGCCCGTGCTGCATGCAGCTTCTTGAGCAATTCGGTTTGCGTGATGAACAGGACATCGCGGCCCTGGCGTGCGGCGCAGTGGCCCAAGGCCTGCGCGAGATGCGACTTGCCGACGCCGGTTTGGCCGACCATCAGCACGCAGACCTTCTCGTCGATGTAGCGGCCGGTGGCGAGATCATGGATGTGAGCGCGGTTGAGTTTGGGCACGCGGTCGAAGTCGAAGTTCTCGAGGGTCTTGCCCAGGGAGAAGCCAGCGCGGGCGAGCCGCACGCCGAGCTTCCTCTGTTCTCGCCGCGCGACCTCGTCGTGCAGAAGCGTGGCGAGGAACTCCGTGTCGGCAAGTTGGCCGTCGATGGCTTGACGGTTGCGTTGCTCAAGCGAGTCGAGGATGCCTGAGAGGCGCAACTGCTTGAGGATCGTATTCAGTTCTGGACTGGGATGCATAGGCGTTCAATGGATCAGAAGGGACTGGAGGTCACGGCCGAAGCGGCCGCCGTTCAGATAGGTGTCGGCAGGCGCCGGCGTCGGCGCTGGTGCGGTGGGCTGGCTGTCCAGCCCCTTGTCGAGGATCGTCTTGACGGTCCGGTACTTGGGGCTGGCGAACACGAGCGCACGCTCGCACGCAGCCTCCAGCCGTTGATTGCCGACCTTCTCGCGAAGCCTCACGACGCCCTGCGCGCCGCGCAGGTTGACGAGCACCTTGTCGTTGAACATCGCGAGAACGAGCGCGTGGCAGGCTGGCCCGATATCCTTTGCCCGCGCCAGGCACCACTGTGGATCGTGCTCGAGCCACGCTTGCGCTTCAGGCGGCTGGTGGTCACGCACCGTGTGGCGATCGCCGGGCTTGCGCAGGCGCGGATGGGTCGCGACGAGCTCATGGCGGTGGAACACCTGCACGACCGTGTCGGTCGCCTTCAGCCACAGCTGCTTGCCGACGAGCGTGAACGGCACCGAGTACAGTGCCTTCCTGTAGACGACGTGCCCGTCTGTATGGACCTTGACCTCGCACCATACGGCCAGCACTGGCGGCACATCGGGCAGTCTGGCGAGCAGCGGCTTCTCGATGGCGAAACGTGCAAGCGGCTGCTCGCGCGTCGTGCCGTGCTCGCGCGTGCCGGCCTGCTGCATCACCCAGTCGCGCAATTGACGGTTGGCGTCGGCGAGATCGCGGAATTCGCGCAGCGGCACGAAGGATCGTTTGATGTATTTGACGCCGGCCTCAACGACGCCCTTCTTCGCGGGATCGTGTGGCGGGCATGCGTCGATCCGGAAGCCGTACCCCTCGGCCAGCGCGGCGTACGAGCGCTGTACCTCGGGGTCGTACATGCACGCCTTTGTGATCGCGCATTTGGCGTTGTCTATGATGCCGCGCTCCACGCGGCCGCCGAACCATTCGAAGGCGCGCCGGTGGCAGGCCAGCCACGTCTCGACCGTTTGATCCAGCACGAGCTCTGCATACTGGTGCCGCGACCAGCACAGCGTCATCACGAAGAACCATGTCTTGAGCGGCACGCCGGATTCGTGTGTCAAAACGGGACCGGCACCGAAGTCGAGCTGCGCTGCGTCCGCCGGAGCGAACTCCAGGATCGTCGTTGCTCTCGCGCCGCGCTCGGCCTTCAGGTGCAGCAGGAAGCGCCGCACTGCAGAATAGCTGCCCGTATAGCCGTGATTGCGCTGAAGCGCGTTGAAGATCGTCGTGCCCTGCACGTCGGCGTTAAACCAGCCGCGCACCAGATCGCGAAACGGTTCAATCGTGGAGACGCAGCTACGCGGCAGCTTCGGATTGTGTCCGAAGATCGCTGCCAGTTCGGCGTCGTCCGGCAAGGGCCGACCGGGATCGAGCCAGCCCCGAGCGAGCGCGATTTGCCTGACGGTCTTCAGCTTCCCACGCCCCATCAGGCGCGCGCTGGCAATGTCGCGGTCGGAATCACCCTGACGCATGCGCGCCAGTACCTGTCGATACTCAAACACTTCGAACCTCCTTCGACTCACTCATCGGCCCTCCGGGCAAAAAGCCTGAAGGTACCGGGTTGCGGAAATTCGAAATGCGTTTCGGGCTGGCACCCGACAGAACACTGAGCCTGCTACGTGGCTCGATTACGCCGATCCTGCGGTGGCTCCAATACGCCGATCATCGAGTGGCCCGATTGCGCCGATCATGCACTGGCTCGATTGCGGCGATCATCCCGTGGCTCGATTACGCCGATCCCGGAATGGCTCGAATATGCCGGTCAGTGACACCTCGTGAAGGCAGCTGCGCGGCACGGCCTGAAACTGCGTCAGAACTACAACCGCGAAGCACCACGCCTGGCCACCCAGATCAGCCGCTACGCGCACGCGAAGCAGTACCGGCGGATGAGCAAG
>NZ_JBFPKO010000054.1:0-14996 GCF_040948765.1 Paraburkholderia sp. BR10923
CGCAGTGGATGCCGGAACAAATCCTTCTCCGTTACAGGCGCCTTCGGACCCATCTAAACCTCGTCAGAATTTGCAGGCTATACCCAGCAATATGCCAGGTCTCTGCAATTCCAACAACACGATTTCCGCCGGAAACCCCCAACGCTTAAGGCTCTACGGTTTGTTCAGGCTGGACTAAGTATCACTACATCTTCTGGAAGGTCAACGACGCCCCGACGCAATCCGGCGTGACCGGGGAGAATGATAATCGGGGGATCAGAATCGCATAAGAGCGCCTATCCCGCCAAAAGGTTGCTCCATCCAGGAAGCCTGGACAAACCAGCCATACTTCCGGCCGGTGCAACTCGCTGAGGAACTGAGCTGCGGTCGTAAATGATGGCAAGAGCGTTGCCGGGCATTCCCTGCAGCGCACCAGTTCAGACTGCACCATGATCTTCTCCTTGTCGACCACATGGTCGGTAGGAAAAGTTCAGGACATTATGCGAACCATTGCCACACAACTCAGCGCGCGCGATCCCGCCTGAACACGGCGGTGCCGCCGTCGTCTACATGGTCTCTTCGCCGAATTTGCCGGCGTGGGCAATCGTGAATATCTGAACGTTCAGATATTCACGAATCCAGGCCGCCACCCCCTCGGGGGTCTTTTTGAACTGACCTCTTACTGTGAATTCAAGGCAGGGGCAAAATCGCAGAGACTCCGAACCAGCCTCTAACGAACGAGCCGGCCTTCGGCATCGAGCACGCGCACCTTACCTAGACCGAGCTCGCGCACCGGCTGCTCGATCTTTTTCAGATCGCCCACGATCACCCAGGTCAGTGCTCGTGGTTTGACAATTTCGTCGATCGCCGCCTGCGCGCTTGATACACTCACCGCCTCGATGCGCTGCTCGAGCGTCTGTACGTAGTCGTCCGGAAGGCCGTACTTCACGATATTGTCGACGGCGCCGATCACCGACCCGGTGGTCTCGAAACTGCCCGGCAGACCGCGCAATATGGACGACCTAACCTTGTCCACTTCCTGTGCAGTCAGCGGCTTGGCACCGACGATGGCCACCGCCTCCTTTTCGATCTCGAGCGCGGATTCGGTAGTCTTGTCGGCCTGAACGGACGCGTACATCTGAAACGGCCGCTGGCCCAGCGCGCCAACAAGGTCGCTGCCGGCACCGTAGCTCCAGCGCTTTTCCTCGCGCAGGTTCATGTTCAGGCGCGACGTAAAGGTGCCGCCGAACGCGCCGTTGGCGATATCGATGTCTATGGCGTTGATCGCCTTGCTCGACGGCGCGAGCAGACCGGCGAGGATCAGCGACTGTGGCGCTTTGGGCCGGTCGATCAGAAACACCCGTGGCTTGGCTTGGTCGGCGACCTTGGCGATGTTCTTTTTCGGCAACGGCGCGGACGGCGCCCTCCAGTCGCCGAACACCGCGTCGAGTTGTGGAGTGATCTCCTTCAGCGTGGTGTCGCCGGCGACCAGGATCTTCACGTTGTCGGGCCGCAGCCAGTCGCGCCGGAACGCCGCTAGGTCGTCTGCCGTAAGTGATTTGATCGACGCCTCGGAGCCGGTGCCAGTGAACGGAATCCTGTAAGCATGGTCGTGGCCGTACAGCAGAGGCGGCAACATGCGCTCGGCGAGGGACCCCGGGTCGACCTTTTCTTGTGCGATGTGGGCTAGTCGCTGAGCACGCACACGTTCGATGTCGTCGGCCTTGAAGGCCGGGTTGCGCACGATGTCCGCGAACAGCGCGAGCGAAGGCTTGAGTTGGTCATTGAGTGTGTTAAGCAACGCGCTACAGGTATCC
Source organism: Paraburkholderia sp. BR10923 (assembly GCF_040948765.1). Taxonomy (NCBI): domain Bacteria; kingdom Pseudomonadati; phylum Pseudomonadota; class Betaproteobacteria; order Burkholderiales; family Burkholderiaceae; genus Paraburkholderia; species Paraburkholderia sp. BR10923. The sequence goes on from NZ_JBFPKO010000054.1 coordinate 1,797, forward strand.
AGCCCGCAGCTAACACCCATGATGGCGCCCAAGCGCTGCCTGCGCTTGGCTACCTCCAGCGCGTCAAGCGACTTGGTGCTCTCGCCCATCAGGGAGGCGGCGAAGCTGGCGGTACCAGGCTTGCGTCCCTGGTCGGCGGCGTAGCCGCCATCGAACTGCAGGTAGATCTGGGTGACTGGGACAGTGTGGTGTTGCGCCAGCACCACCTCGATGCCGTTCTTCAGCTTGCCGCGCTCGAGCTTCGGAAAACAGAGTTCGGGGAAGTGAGTGACCTGCGGCACGCCTTTGGCACGGTCGACCTCGCTCTCGCTCACGACGTATTGCTGTGCAGCCGGCAGTTTGGGCTCGGGTCGACCCTGCGCGTCGGGCAGCGGCACGACCTTCGCGTCCTCCGCCTGCGGCTCAAAGTCGTTGCTGCCCGGCAGCACGGTGAGCAGGTAGTCTCCCTTGGTGAGCCACCTGTCCGCCGAGGCTTTTACACTGCCAACGGTGGCGGCGTCGACGCGCTGTTGGTCCTTCTTGTAGGCACCTGGATCGCCGAGATACAGTTGCCCCGAGGCTAGGATCTGGGCCTTGTCGCCGACTTTCTCCAGGCGACGCACGAGAGAAGCGCGATAATCGACCTTGGCACGATCCAGCTCATCCTGAGTTGGGCCTTCGATGAGGAATTTATTCAGTTCGTCGGCGATGACCGACTCCACCTTGGCCGCATCCACGCCCTTGCGCACGTTAGCATTAATCTGGAACTGACCGGTCAAAGCGAGCGGTGACACGCCCGCGGACACATTGTCGGCTAACTTGTCCTGATAGACCAGGCGCTGGTAGAGCCGCGAGGTCCTGCCCCCACCGAGCGCGGCAGCGGCAAGGTGCAGCGAAATCAGGTCATCCGTGCCCAACTGCGGCACAACCCAGGTGCGGTAGATGCGTGTCTGCGACACGTGGTCGTGCTGTACGCCGCGCGTGGACTTCGCCAGCGGGGTGATCCATGGCTGCTGGCGCGGCACCGGCGGACCGGCCGGGATGTCACCGAAGTACTTGACGACTTTCTCCTTGGCTTGCGCGGGTGTGATATCGCCGGCCAGCACGATCACCGCGTTGGCAGCACCATAGCGATCGTGGAACCACTGCTTCACGTCAGCCAGCGAGGCGCCGTTTAGATCTTGCGTGGAGCCGATGGGGTCATGCTGGTATGGATGGTTTGCCGGATAGATGTTGGACAGGATGTTCTGGTATACACGGCCGTAGGGAGCGTTCTCTCCTTCGCGCTTCTCGTTTTGAACCACGCCGCGCTGCGTATCGAGCTCTTTCTGGCCGATTGCACCGAGCAGGTGGCCCATGCGGTCCGACTCCATCCATAAAGCCATGTCGAGCGCGGTGGTCGGCACCGTTTCGAAATAGTTGGTTCTGTCAAACCCAGTGGTGCCATTCATGCCGGTCGCGCCGGCCAGCTCGAACGGAGCAAAAAAGGAGCCCTTATGGTGCTCCGAGCCGGAGAACATCAAGTGCTCGAACAGGTGCGCCAAGCCGCTCTTGCCCTTGGGCTCGTCGCCGGAGCCGACGTGATACCAAACGCTCACCGCCACCACCGGGGCCTTGTGGTCCTCGTGCACCACGAGGGTGAGGCCGTTGGGGAGCATCGTTCGAGTGTAGGCGATCTCCGGCACTACCATGGTGGCTTCGGTAGATGCGGCTCTAACTCCGCTCGCCGCGATGATCCCGAGCGCGCATATCACCAATCGTTTTTTTAGATTTCGAGCCATAAAACACCTTATTGATTAGACTGAGCTTTAGACACTCGAACGCTGTCGCCGTCCGTTGGCGATCAGACGGCGAACGAGACTGAGATTGCGATGAAGCGAGCAGGCGGGGCCGCAGAAGCGGCATCGACTGGTAACTCAAGGGGCGTGACGCGCTTCGGGCCTCTGGAGTTTTCCAGACTTCCGCTGCATGGGAGTGTGCGAGGCAGGTCCGGTAAATTCCCGACGCAGCCATTGGGCGACCAGGCCAGCGGTGACGGGCTGACCGATTCTCAACGGCGCAATTTCGTGCATGGGGAAGTCCTCGGCAATCGCCAGGCTGAGCGACTGCGTGAGAGTCCATGCGCACGAACGAATCTGCATCCAAGGTTCGAGTAGGGTGCGCGTCTGCTGCCAGAGATTGTTGAATCCCCACCAACGCCTGAGATTGTGAAACAGCGGTTCTATGCCCCAGCGGCGCGCGTAAAGCTGAATGATGGTTTGTGCCTCCAGATCCACGTCGGAGGCCAGGATCAGACGTCGCTTTGTCCATTCCTGCCGCTTGTCGTTGTAGAACTGGCACCAGACAGCGCGCACGGGCGTACCCTTCAGGAAGCGGGCCACGGCGACGGTCGAACGCAGGAGCACGCGCTGTTCCTTGCCATAGAGCTTCATCGTCAATCCGGTTGCGCACAGCGCTTCGATGGCCTCGGCACTCAGGCGCTGGCCATAGATGCGCGGCCGTCCAAGCCGGGGCACACCGGACCGAACGGCCGGCCGAAACAGCACGGTATCGATACTCGCGTGGCCGATGACGTGCATGTTCCGACGCAGCAATGGCAGGACCAGACGCGCGCGCATGAACCACGAGTCGAACAGCACACGTATGGGCAGCTCGGTCACACCCGAGACTGCACGCACAAGCGCCAGCGCAATCCTGAGCTTGTTGATGTTGCCCGTTTCCTGAACCAGTCGCGAGAGGATCGGCAACACCATGCCGACGCCCTCGTTGCCCAGCACGCTCACACCCAGAGCCACGATGCATTGCGCCCAGACGTGTTTGGGCTGGTTGGTCTTGCCGCTGTGCTCGCGTCGCCACCCGACGCCCGGTGCCTTCTTCGAGCACCGCATGATCAGCGTATCGTCCAAGACCATGGTGAGCGTGCCGATGGGCAGGACAGCAAGCACCAGTCTGAGCAGCGCTCGCGCGAGTGGCCCCGTACGCTAGGTGCCACGCTCCAGAAGCTTGCAATACGCCGTCCAGTGGCGCGTACACCCAATGGCCGAAATCGCGCGGCTCACCCATCCTTCGGGCGAAACCATGCACCCGCTGAGCAGCTCGAGGAAGCTGGTTTGCGAGCGCAGCGGCACGGTGATAAACGGAACGTTGATCCATTCACTCAGGCAAAAAATCAGTGCGTTTCGACAAGGACATGGGCCATCGCAAGAGAACCGGAAACGATTTCCATTGGCCGCCGCGCTGCTTGAGCTAAAACCTCGCAGGCAGCGCGGCGGCCTCACGATTGACTTTCCATATCAAGTTTTTCGAATTGCGAACCATTTTTCAGGACCCTTTATCGGGGGGGCTGAATTTCTAAAATCGAAACATGATTCTCTCCTTTTAAATTCGGCTGCTGGTAAGCTGTTGAAGATGATCGCAGACGAAGCTAGAGAAAATCGTGCCAACAGCCAAGGTATCGGTCTAATCGAAATCCTTTGTCGAACAACAACGGACGGGATTTACAATGCAAACACTGATTGTCGCGAATGCAACAGTCTTGGTGCAAAAAAAAGCGCTGGGCAATGCGCTTTGGGTGTGGAGCTAGAGCAGCATGTGTTGGTCTGTCGGGCCTTGATCGGCGTGGGCCCCCGGCGTCAGAATAGTTGTCGTGTCGTTTGATTCTTAGACGAGGTCCGGGGGCGGTAGGATCGGCATGAATGAAAGCCTACTCAGCAGAACGAAAAGAAGCCGAGGTGCGTCGTATGATGCCGCCGGAAGATGTGCCGGTGTCGGCGCTGGCGAGAGAAGCAGGAATCACGGAACAGACGTTGTACGTGTGGCGCCGCGAGGCGAAAGGAAAGGGATTGGCCGTGCCGGGCGACGGGAAGAACGCCGAAGGATGGTCTTCGGAAGACAAGTTTGCCGTTGTATTGCAAACTGCCCCGCTCAACGCAGCGGAGTTGGCCGATTATTGCCGGCGCAAAGGGCTGTATCCCGAGCAAGTCGCGGCGTGGCGGGCCTCATGTGTGGCCGCCAACGCGAATGCTGCCGAACAGGCGCGCGAGCAACGTCAGCAGCCCAAAGAAGACAAGCAGCGCATCAAACAACTGGAAAAGTAGTTGCAGCGCAAAGAGAAGACACTGGCGAAGCTGCGGCGCTGCTCGTACTTCGAAAAAAAGCCCAGGCGACCTGGGGAGAACAAGAGGACGACTGACCAACGTCCCTGATCGCCTGTTATGCATATCGTTGATCCGAGAGGCGGTGGGTTCGGGCTGCCGCCTGCAGAAGGCGTGTGAAGAGTTGGGTCTGAGCGCACGCACGTTCCAGCGCTGGGTGGGTGACGGCGACGCTGTACGCCGATGGCCGCAGTACCGCAAATCGGCCAGAGCCGCGTAACAAGCTGAGCGAAGCCGAGCGGCGGCAGATTCTCGAGGTGGCCAATAGTGCCGAATTTGCGAGTTTGCCGGCTAGTCAAATCGTGCTGAGCTTGGCAGACCGCGGTGTGTGCCTGGCGTCGGAATCGAGCTTTTACCGGGTGCTGCGCGACGCTTCGCAACAACACCGCCGAGGTCGTGCGCGCCAACCTTCTTGGCATGTGGTCACCAGTCACTGTGCGACGGCGCCCAATCAGTTGTGGTCGTGAGACATTACGTGGATGCCCGCGGCGATCAAGGGCAAGTTCTACTACCGGTACATGGTGCTGGACGTGTTCAGCCGCAAGATCGCAGGTCACGAAGTGCAGGCGGCGGAATCGGCCGAACTTGTCGCGTTGCTCATGCGGCGTACGAGCTTGGCCGAGGGCTTGGCGGGACGACCGCTGGTGCTGCATTCGGACAACGGCAGCGCGATGAAGGCCGCGACGATGCTTGCCACGCTGGAAAACCAGGGCGTGGTGGCTTCGTTCAGCCGACGGCGCGTGAGCAACGACAACCCGTACGCCGAGGCGCTGTTCCGTACGAGCAAGTACCGGCCCGACCACCCGCGCAAAGCGTTCGCGAGCGTGGACGCTGCTCGTGCGTGGACACAGCAATTCGTGCATTGGTATAACCATGAGCACAAGCATAACGGCCTGAAATTCGTCACGCCCGTGCAGCGCCATAGTGGCGTTGCCGATGCCGTGTTGGCGCAACGCGATGCCGTCTACGCGCAGGCCAAGGCGACCAACCCTCAGCGTTGGTCGCGCTCGACTCGCAATTGGGAATTGAAGGACGAAGTCTGGCTCAATCCGGAGCGTATGCCACGAGCCGAATTAGAGCGGCTAACACAACCTGGACATCAAGCCATAGGTTTCGTATCCTGGGCGCATGTCCAGAAGAAAAATCAGCAACGAACTGTGGGCGGCGCTGGAACTGTTGATTCCGGCATTTACGCCGTCACCGCAAAGGCGGCCGTCGGCGCACGGTTGACGACCGCGCAGCACTGAACGGCATCCTGTATGTCCTGCGAACGGGCATCCCATGGGAAGACCTGCCGCAGGAACTGGGTTTCGGCAGCGGCATGACATGCTGGCGACGGCTACGAGACTGGCAGGCCGCAGGCGTGTGGGAGCAACTGCATCGGGCAATGCTTCGCCGGTTGCGTGAGCACGACCAGATTGATTGGGAACGGGCGAGCCTCGATGCTGCCAGTGTTGCCAGCTCCCGGGGGGCCAGGAAACCGGCCCCAACCCGACAGACCGGGGAAAGCTCGGGTCGAAACGGCACATCGTTGCAGACGCGCGCGGCATTCCACTGGCCATCACGGTCACGGGCGCCAACCGACACGACTCGATAGCATTCGAGCCCGCGCTCGATGCCATTCCGGCAGTCTCGGGTCTGAATGGCCAGCCCCGCAAACGCTCTAAACCAGAGCCGAGATTAGCTCTCACTTCGAGTCGACAGCGAACTTGCCGCTTCGATCCGCGTGAAGGGATCTGAGGCGCTTGAGATCACGCAATTAAAGGGCTTGTCCTCATTGATGATCAGGAAGGTGCTCGTTGGGTCCTTGAACTCCAGCGACATGGAAAAGAGGACGTAGTCATCCGGAACAGGCGAAGGTCTGAAGGCTCCGAATGCATATTTCCCTTCAATCCCGAGTGGATGTATATCGACAGTCAGCTCCAGCGGCTGGGTGCGCACCGGCGAAGGGAAGTTCGACTTCGCCGATTGCTCGTCGCCGACTACGTCGTACTTGGTCGCGACCTTCATGTCGTGATAGTGAGTGGCCGGTTCGCTCAGTTTCCTGGCACAGAACGCCCTGTGTTCCATGCTGGGATCTGGAGAATCATTTCGGAGCACGCTATCGATGTATTTCAGTACGAGGAATGCTTCGCCACTTTTTCCAGCCGCATGAACTGGCCCCGCCATCGTTAGTGCGGTCGCGAAGATGGCTGTCGTTAGAAAATGGGATGCCGCACGTCTAACGTTCATCATGTGCCTTCCTTTCGGACTGTCCAAACATGTAAAAGCAAATACACTATTACCTGTACGTGTGTTATCCACGCGCTCTGTGTGCGGTCAGCCGTGGCGACCAGCGTGACGACGCTAGCGTGCAGCGCCGTATGGCGACCGGGCGCCGCAACGGCGCTAAGAAGGCGAAATTTGAGCGTGCTCATTTGGATGCCGTCAGGTTTGCGTGGGACTGGGTCAGCTGCGCTTCGATGCGGGCAGTGGGCGTCAGACCAGGGGCAAGGGTTCCGTCCTCGAAGACCAGGGCCGGAACGCCGCTGACATTCCACTTCTCGCCGAAACTGAGGTTGCGGGCGATCGGGTTATCGCAGGTGGGCTGATCCGGCTGATGGCGTGAGTGGAGGTAGTCGCGCCATGAAGAGATCAGGCGCGCTGAGCGCTTTTTATAGTCCGCTTCCGGGTCCGCATCGAGCGGCGGGCCCGAAAAACCATCACGTGCAAGGTCTTGATATTTGGTCCATGCTGCCGCCCGATCCGACTGGCACCAGACTGCCTCCGACACGCCGTGCGCGTTCGGATGCAACCGGGCGAGCGGGAACGGGAAGATATAGATCGTGACGTCCTTCAGCTCGGTGAGTTCGCCATCGAGGCGTCGGCAATAAGGACAGTCGGGGTCCGAGAAGACGTAGAGCTTTCGCGAACCGTTACCGAACCGGATTGCATCCTTCAGGTTGAGTTGTGCAACATCGATCGTGGGGCGGTTCGCCCGCTCGAGCGCCTGCGTCAGATTCTGCTTCGTCCGCAGATTGATGACGTTGCCAGTGTTCAGGACAGAGAAGTCGTCACGCACAAAAAAGACTTCGCTGCCCTTGACGACGGACCAGAACCCAGGGATCGGCGGCTGGATCTTGGCACCCTGAGCGGCTGCGAAACGCTTGACCGGCTCCTCCGGGAAACCGGCGTGAGCGAGTGTCGCGTAGCCCGCGATAAGGTGCGCGGCGGTGTGTTTGGAAATGCTTCGCATGGATCTGGTTGCTCCGGTTGGTGCCGTAAGTGGCGATTGAACTTTAGGACGGTTCGGTTTTTGAGACGAAATTCCATCCCCGGTATGGTGTCGAACGGTGGCACGGGTTCTGGTGCAAATAGGTAAGCGGGTTGAGAAAGTTCATATAGGTGGGAAGGCTTATCGATCAAAAAGGACCGCATTCCATACGGCGGGCGCAGCGGCCTGCTTGAGGCCGAGCTTTGCGAGATCGAACTGCCCCTTGCGAATGCGATGCGTCAACTCGATTCCTGAAATCGTGGTCGCGGCGCTCCCGAATCGCTTGAACCCAAGCATCGTTCGTTCTGGACTTGATGTGGCGATGGTCTTGCTCGATCACGTTGTTCAGATATTTTGAGGACCGCACCTTCGTGTCTTCAGGCAGCAGACCATCGGTCTTCATTTCGCGCACCGCGCGGTGCGAGGCGGCATAGCCGTCGAGCGTGATGGTCTCCGGCGGCTGGCCCTGACGCTTGATGGCCTTGCTGAAAAAAGCTTTGGCCGCAGCCACGTCGCGTCGGGCTCTGAGCACGAAGTCCACCGTCTGGCCAGCCCGATCCACTGCCCGGCACAGGTAGACCCACCTGCCGCGAATCTTCAGGTAGGTCTCATCGACACGCCACGAGCGACCCGCAGGTGTAGGAAAGCGGTTCCAGCGTTTGACGAGATCGGGTGTATAACGCCTCACCCAGCGCAGAATCGTCGTGTAAGCCAGCGAGACCAATGATTGCCGCCGGGAACCGGTGGCCGTGATAAAGCGATTTTCTTTTCTTCATCGTGACGTCTTACGTGACTACCTCGCCAACGTGACAGTGCCCGCCCTCGGCGTCCACTATCTCGGCCGTCCTAACTGGGGACCGACGCACAGGCGTTGGTTGAGTACGTTCGCATTTGATAGCACGTGGCAGCAACTGGCGTTCAACGAGCATCGGCGCGCGTTTGAAGACCGGTTCGCCCAGTGCGAGCTGTTGGAACTGGCATTGCACGAAGAGCGGCTCAACCATCACCCATTTCGTCGTAAGTGGGCGACTGGTAGATCAAACGTCGCTTACCTCTTCTTCGTTCGATCGTTGAGCGATCTGGCCGTCCAGCACTTCTATCCGGAACGGGCCACGGACTCCCGTTGAAAATTCGGCCGCCGCGGCCAAGGCGCGTTCGAGTCTGACGTCTGGCCGCATCGGCAAACCGACGGTGGTATGCAGTGAGCCCAGCGCCGCCTGTTCGCCGCTACCACAGGCATCGAAGTTCATGGCGCTTTCAGCAACCTGATAATTGCCGCCAATCTGGAAGATGCGCCCCATGTACCCAACCAGAAAAGTGCCAGCCGATTCGCGTTCGCCGTCCTTGCGCGCGAACCCACCGCGGGTAAAGCACGCGCGTACCGCCTCAATGAACGTCGTGCACATGAAGGCGAACACATCGGTGCCCTCAGGGCGCGGCGCGACGGTCAGACTATGGCCCAGAAGTTGCCCCATCCTGAAGGATGTGGTGAAGCCGATCAGGAACGGTCCCACCCGATAAATCTTGGGGTCGGCGCGCACGGTGATGGACCCACCCCCCGATCCTGCCGAATCCGCACCCATGTAAACCTTCTTGCCATCTGTCAGCGCCACAATGCAGGTCATGCTGCCTCCGTAGGTGTTGCCCGATAGAACGCGACGCGCACGCCCTCGCACGGCTCAGCCGTGGTCGAATCCATGCAAGTACGCCCATTGCCGCCCAGAACTGCCTCGCGGTTCCATGACGTCCCGCCGGCGGGCGTCACCCCCCCGTGACGCGCGCCTTCTTGACCGTGTAGGGCGTGCGCAAAAACGCTGGCTGTGACTGCAGCACCGTGAGCTCTGATTTCGTGTTCAATCCTCATTCAATCCACTCCTAACGACTCACGAGAAGCAAAGAGCAAAAGTCGAGCCAGCACCACTGGGGCGCGCCACTTTGGCCGGTCGTTGACGTTTGTTTCGGCCGGTGGTGAGGAGTCGGAGGCGGCGTAGCCGCCGGAGAAGACGGCCCACCGGCGGCGCCGCGTCGGCGGGGCAATAGGATGGCTGATCGATTCTTAAAGAAGAAGCGGTCAGCACATGTCTGGAACCCGCATCACCGACCAACAGGTTCGCCTCTACATAAACAAGCGCAAGCACCATCCGCAGGAACTCGCGGCCGCGAAGGCAGGAATAAGCGTGCGCATCTACGGCGATCGGCTCGACTGTTACCTGTCCGGCGTGCTGGTCCATAGCACCGCTCGGGGCTCACGTGCGCACGACAACCGCCACGCGCTCGATTACCGCCACTTCATTGACGCCCTGAAGCGCAAATCCCAGGCATTCAAGGGGCTCGCGTTTCGTGACGCACTGTTCCCGCGTTAGGCTTACCGCAGAACCTGGGAGCAACTCGATGCCCGCCTGTCACAACGCGACGCATGCAAGACAATGGTCAGCCTGCTTGAGCTCGCGGGCCTGCACGGCGTGGGGCCGTACTGGCAGGGAAGCTTCATGCGAACGACAACTACCCCGTTGGGCCGCAGTCGAATTCAATGCCCGCGATGGTGCGAGTTTTGAGATGCGGAGCGGTAAGCGTTCGGACAAATCGCAGCAGGTTGCGCGGTGGCCATTCAGTGAGCCTGTGCACGAGGTAGACGTACGGCTCAAGGTCGCTGGCGCTGCATACGAGCACGACTTAGTCAACGGGGGCTGGCCATCTCCGTGTGCAGTGACGCATTTCCTCCAATCGGGCCGACGGTTGTAGGAAATGTTGGGTTGCGGACAAACGGTGGGCGCTTTTCAAGCGGGTGCTGCGCTCAAACCCGATGCCCCGCAAGATCGTTACCGACCATTTGCGCAGCTACCCGGCGGCCATAGCCGAAATCCCGGAGCTGGCGAGCCTAGAGCACGTGTTCGTTAAAGCGGCGGACCCGGTAAACAACCGCGCCAAGTACAGCCATCAACCGACGCGTGAACGCGAGCGGCGCACGCGCGGCTTTCGTGAGCCGAAATCCAACGATGACTTTGCAGGTTGCGTTTGAGACTCTCAATGAAGTGTCGGTAATTCAGTGCGTGGCGGTTGTCGCCGCCACGCGAGCCTCGCGAGGTGATATGCACCAGCGCACCCGACAGATAGCAGTCGAGCCGGTCACCGTACACGCGCACCTTCAGGCGATGACCGATCAGGCGCGATGGTGCGCTGTAAAGAATGCCGCGTACCGTGACGGTGCTGCAGCGTGTGACGCGGGCTTCTTCCTCGACGAAGTCTGTGGTGCGCCTTAACGGCAGATCCATGAGTTGTTCCCGCTCAAGGCGGAACGCGGCTGCGTTACGCCGGTTGCGACGCATGACGACCTCGCGCAGAAATTCATCATAGGCAGCACGATCGGCGAAGTCCCGGTGACCGCGCAACATCAACGCCTGGTCGATGGCTTCCTTCAGATAGCGATGCGATGACTCAACGCTACCGTTCTCGTGACCTAGGCCGCGATTGTTGCGGGTCCCGGTCATGCCATAGTGCTCAAGCAGCGCCGCATAGCGCACCGTGAAGTCGTCTTCGTCCGCGAGGTTTCTGAACGCCGCCGACAGACTGTCGGTCGATGCTCGCGCGGACATCCCCCAGCCTGCCATAGTGCGTTTTGCAGTCCCATGGACATGCTTCGAAGCTCTCGCCACCTTCAACAACATTGCGTATTCCCAGCGCGAGAACGCGAGCACGAAGTGGTACAGCCGGTGTTCGAATGGCACGCCAGCGATCGTCACTCGCAGTTCAGCCATGTCGGTGAAGTCGGACAGGCCGCGTGCGCCGGGCTCATGCAACTGCGGGAAGAAGACTTCCTTCGGTGAGCCGGACGTCGCCCGCCAGTGCCGCACGCGTCGCTCGAGTGTGCGGCGTGTGCTGTCGGGATACTCCCCGGGATGATCGTCCTGCAGCTTGGGCAGGATCGTGACCGCCTGAAGTTGCGGCGCATTCGCGAGCATCGGAACGACTTCAGTATCCCAGACGTCGGCGAAGGGATCGGGACGGGAACGCCAGTAACGACGCGGTTTCTGTCATGGCAGTACGGTGTCCCGTTCTATGCACCTGGCGCTGCGGACACTCATGCCGGCCTTGGCGGCGGCGATCTCCTGCGAGTGATGTTTGCGTTTGGACATGTAGAGGCGAACCTGTTGGTCGGTAATGCGGGTTCCAGACATGTAGCTGATCGCTTTCTTATTGGATCAGCCTGTTGGTGTTCTTAGAGCGGCTTATGTGGACGCCTCCCAGATAGCAAGCAGGGTTTGCACTTTGGTCTGCAGGTCAACGCAGCACGCTTATGTCCGGCCCGTTGATGCAGGCTGGTCGGCCTGCTGGCCCATATGGAATTCGCTGACGAGGGTCTCAGCTAACACTCGAACTCGAAGGTTCACGACTCTTACCAGACTTGCCTCGTCCCGGTCCAACCTGTAAGCCATCATGCAATTCGTTGCTTGCGCTCCTTGGTGGCGGAAACTACAACTGGCGATTGCAGCCGCGGATTAGTTGCTACGCTTCGAAGGGTGCCTCGTACCGTGTCTGTCGTGACAGGACTGCCCAGATGGTCCGGGCTAGTTTGTTTGCCACTTCGGCAACAACGACATTGAAGGGGCGTCGTGCCAGCAAGTCGTCGAGCCACGGCGTTCTGGCGCCGCGGAGTACCGCCGATCTTGCACCATGCATCAGTAGCGTTCGGAGGGAGGTGTTACCTCTTTTACTCAGGCCAAGCTGTCGGATGCGACCGCCCGTTCCGGTTTGTCGTGGAACTAGGCCGAGCCATGCGGCAAATTCCCGGTCAGAGCGGAGCGTGGCGGGGTCGCCGATCGCGGCTACTGTAGCGATTGCAGTCAGCAATCCCGGGCCGGGAATCTCCGCAATGCGTCGGCATTCGACGCTGAGTCTGAGCTCGTTCGAGAGGCGCCGCTCCAGCGACGCAATATCTTCGCTGATCGTCTGTACACGGGTCCACTGTTCACGCAAGCTGTCGACGAGAATGGCTGGCAGACGCTCGGAGATTCTGGCGAATGTAGGCACGATCTCCTTCGTGAACGGCTGGTAGCCTTCGGGAAGAATTTCGCCAAATTCATACAACATGCCGCGCAAAGCATTCGTTTGCATGATCCGGAACTTCATCAGCTGTGCCCGCATCCGGTGCAATGCCAGAATCGATTGCTGTGTTTCGTTTTTGACGGCGACAAACCGCGCCTCCGGCTGTTGGGCCGCAGTCCAGATACCGCGCGCGTCGGCCGCATCGGATTTGTTGCGCAGGACGAACGGTCTCACCGAATGCGCTGCAATGAACCTCACTTCATGACCAAGCTTCTGCAGTTGCCGGGCCCAGTGATGAGCACCACCGCAGGCTTCAATCGCCACAAGTGAGCGCTCCCTCTTTGCAAAGAAATCCGCTACCTCACCTCGCTTGAGTTTCACGCGCTCGACCTTCCCGGTGGCAACGTCGACCGCATGCAACTGGAAGACATGCTTGGCGATATCCATGCCAATAACGGGCATCTTCATTTGGAAACCTCCTGCGTGAGCTGTGGGGTTCGACGCATCACTGTACAGCTGACTGCAGATTCTCTCTCCCACTGAGCTTCCGCTTGCCCGTTGCCGGGGGGAGGCGTCTATACCATCTAACACAAGTCATCAAGTGCGACGCGTGTCGCCGTCCGCCGGACGTAAATCGGCAATGTAGTGGATGGCCAAGCTCTTCTCTGCCTTGTCACATTCAACAGGCTGAATATGGGAATTTGAAGCCGTGACCTGCTGTACGACCAGCAGTTGCCTACCCGGACGCGCGCGATTGGTAACGGTCGGGTG
>NZ_JBFPKO010000055.1:0-14934 GCF_040948765.1 Paraburkholderia sp. BR10923
CGGGCAAACGCCCGCGTGCAATGCCCGCAAGGGCCAAAAACCAAAGGATGACCGTCGGCTTCACGACCTGAACACCTCTACATCGCCGACACGTCGCAAATTCAGCTGCTTGTTCAGCGTAGCCTTAGAGGAAATCGGCACCAGCGAAAAGGCTTCGTCTGCGTCCGCCGGCAAAGCGGATTTTGCTGGACTGTTGAAAACGCCGCTGGTCTGGTGGTGCTTTGTCACCTTGTTCGTATTCAGCATCGCCTCGTGGGGAATCATGAGCTGGTTTCCGACGTACCTGCTGAAAGCGCGCGGCCTCTCGACGGCCAAAATGGGCATTATGGCGTCGGTGCCATTTCTCGTCGGCACGATTGCCTATTGCATCACGGGCTTTCTCTCCGACAAGTTCTTCCGCAATCGTCGCGAATTGCTTGTCGTCCTCGGCTGCATCGTGGCCGCCGTCTTTGCCTATCTGACGGCCCATGCGGAGACTGCGGAAACGGCGGTGTTCTATCAGACGATCGGCTATTTCTTCTCGACCATGGCCGGCTGTTCGTTGTACACGATCCCGAACGTCGCGCTGCCGAACAAGGTCGTCGGATCGGCAATCGGCTTTGTCAATGCAGCGGGTCAGCTGGCAGGATTTCTTTCCCCGCTGATCGTCGGTTACATCCTGACCAGCACGAATAACGACTTCAATGTCGTGTTCCATCTTTTCGTCGGCTGCTTCTTGCTGGCTTCGGTTTCCGCATGGTTCATCAATACGAGGACGGATCGCAGCGACACCGTCACTCGGGCCGACGGTGGAGAAGTGGCCGCGCGGAACCGGACAGCCGGATAAATGGCGCGACGGGGCTTGGGCCGGCGATAATGCCAGCTCAGTCACCTGCTTTGAATCGCGCGACCATGAAATCGAGGATCGAAAATTTTTCGAGCGGCATCAGCGTGTTTGCGGCGGTAGTCGACGCCGGTACGTTCGCGGCTGCGTCGGAAGTGATCGGAATGTCGCCGCCTGGTGTGAGCAGGGCGATTGCAAGGCTGGAAAAGAGATTGAAGATCCGGCTCTTCAATCGAACTACGCGGTCCGTATCCCTGACGGACGAGGGCCGCCGTTTTTACGAGCAGGTCATGCCGCACCTCGCAGGGCTGGAGGAAGCCGCCGTGGCCGCGGCTGGCGGCGCATCGGCGGTGCGGGGAAAGCTGCGGGTCAACCTCGATCCAGTGTGTTACCGGGCGATACTCGGGCAACGCCTCGACCATTTCATGGACGCGCATCCTGAGCTCGAAATCGAGTTCATCGCGCGCGACCATCTGGGCGATCTCGTTCTCGAGGGCTTTGATCTCGCGCTGCGGTTCGGCGAGCCGAGGACATCGTCTCTCGTCGCACGCAAGCTGCTCGACACGGCCGTGGTCACGGTCGCCGCACCGTCGTACATCGCACGACGTGGGCGCCCGGCAAAGCCGGAAGATCTCGAGGGCCCAGGTCACCGTTGCCTGGAATTCCGCAATTCGGAGACAGGCAAGCCGTTCCCCTGGGAGTTCCATCGCAAACGCAAGAAAACTGTGATTGCACCGCGCGGGCGATTGACGGTGAACGATCCTGGCGCGCTACTGAATGCGTGCCTCGCTGGCTCCGGTGTCGCGCAGATGCTTCTTTTCGGTGCCGAGCAACTGATTGCCGAAGGGCGGCTGATCAATCTCTTTCCCGACTGGCCTGACGAGCGCTATCCGCTGTACGCCTGCTACCCGTCACGCCATCACGTTCCGGCGAAGACGCGTGCCTTTCTGGAGTTCGTCGTAGAGTTGGCAAACACTCACTCGTGAGCGGCCGTTACTCACACGGCCTGCATCAACCAACCTCCACGCGGTTCCGCCCTCTGTCCTTGGCGCGATACAGCGCCAGGTCCGCGCGCTTGACGATGGCGTCGACGTCATCCTCACCAGGCAGGCGCTCGGTCACGCCGATGCTGACCGTAAATGGAATCGGCTTGCCGAGCCGCCACGGATGCTCGAAGTTCTGCTGCTCGATCGTCTGGCGCAAGTCTTCGGCCACGCTCGTCGCCTGTTCGATATCGAGGCCCGGCAGCGCGGCGACGAACTCCTCGCCGCCCCAGCGGGCAAACACGCCGATGCGCCAATCGGCGTTCATGACGACTTTGGCCATCACGCGCAGCACTTCGTCGCCAATGTCGTGTCCGTAACTGTCGTTGATCTTCTTGAAGTAATCGATATCGAGGAGAAAGATCGAAAGCTTGCTGTCCGACCCCAGCAGGTTCTCGACCGTGTCCGCGAATTCTCTTCGGTTGGGCAGGCCGGTCAGCTCGTCGGTCACGGCCTGCTTCTGCAGCAGATCCATCAATTGGACGCGATCGGCGATGTCGCGAATCACTGCGGTGAATTCGATCAGGCCGCCCACGTTGATCTTCGAGATCGCGATTTCGACAGGCAGCAGCGAGCCGTCGCGATGCAGCCCATAGATGCGGTTGCGCTCGTCCATTTGCCGCGAGCGCACCGGCGAGCGGGCGAACTGATGGACGTACTGGGAGTGATTGGCGCGATAGCGCTCGGGCAGCAGTTCCGTGATGGGGTGCCCCACCATCTCTTCGACCGAATAGCCGAAAAGGTTTTCCGCAGCGCGATTGAAGAGAGTGATGCAGTGCTGCTGGTCGATCGTAATGATCGCGTCATAGGCGGCATCCACCACCGAGCGGAAACGCGACGTGCTGACTTCCAGTTCGTGCATCAACTCCATCTTTGCGGTGATCTCGAGACCCGTCACCATGATTTCGATCACCGAGTTCGCGCCTCTGTTGTGCCGCAGCGGCTTCAACGACAGGCGCCACCAGTGGGTTCCGTCTCTCAGGTCATAAGCCTGCTCGAGTTCGCGGGCGACGCCGGATTCAAAGCATTCGCTGAGCTTCTGACGGAATTCGGTTCGTGCGTAATTGGGAATCAGCGTGTCGAATGACGCCGGGAACGATTTGATGCTGTTGCGCTTGCCGCCCGTCATTTGCATGAAATGATCGTTGCAGGCGGAAACCACCAGCTGTCCCCTCTCATCGCGCGCGACGATCGCGACGCTTGCGGCGATTTCGTCGACGATCGTCCGCATCGTGCAGGACCAGTCATCAACCATTCTGCCTCCGAGAATCTACCTGAGTGCCCCGTATGTCCTCCTGAACAGCACGCACGTCTACATTCAAATCATCCGGTGCGACCGGCTCCGAAGCTCGATATCGGGCCGCTTTGAAATGGGCATGGCCGGCCAACATGCGGGGGGAGTACATCGACAGAGTAGGCCGTAGTCCGATTTTTGGGAAGAATTTATTCCTGGAAATGAAGTACCAGACTCTGATGCGCTGCAGCCTTTCAGGTATGCAAATCGCTTCTTTTTCATCCCTTAATCAAACCGGAACACTCACCTCCAAAAAACCCAATTCCCACCCCACGTCGCCTGTCGCACTCTTGAAGCCAACGGCCCGCACGATCCAACTACGGCCGTTCAGCGCTCTGCCTCGAGCCGCCGCATCCAACGAAGGCAGCCTCGCAGAACTGTTCCGCGCACGCGAGCCTCTCGCCCGTGCACCGCCTAAAAAGACAGGAGACACAACTTGCCAGCCCCCATCAACTCCGGTGCACGCCTCGACCGCCTGCCGATCAGCCGCTTTCACTGGAACATCCTCGGCCTGATCGGCGCAGGCGCTTTCCTCGACGCCTTCGACATCTATCTCGCCAACGGCGCGCTCGCGGCGATGGTCAAAACCGGCTTCACCGATCTGCGCCTCGGCTCGTTTTTCATCTCCGCGACCTTCATGGGCATGATGATCGGCGCGGGCCTGTCGGGCTATCTCGGCGACCGCTTCGGCCGACGCTATTCGTATCAAGCCAATCTCGCGATCTTCGGCCTCGCATCGCTCGCCGCCTGCTTCGCGCCGGACATCTACTGGCTGATCCTGCTGCGCTTCATCATGGGCATCGGCCTCGGCGCCGAACTCGTGGTCGCCGCGGGCACGCTGTGCGAATTCGTGCCACCCGCCACGCGCGGCCGCTGGACCGCGTTGCTCGCGCTGATCATCAACTCCGGTCTGCTCGGCGCGACCGCGGTCGGCTATTGGGTGATTCCGCATCTCGGCTGGCGCTATATGTTCGCGATCGCGGGTGTCGGCGCGATGGTCGTGTGGTTCCTGCGGCATCGGATGCCGGAGTCGCCGCGCTGGCTCGAAACGGTTGGCCGGCTCGAAGAGGCGGAGGCCACGGTCGCCGCGATCGAGCGACAGGTCGAGGCGCGCGTCGGCAAACTGCCGCCGGTCGCGCGCGTGTTCAGTCACGAGGTGCCGGCCGCGCCGTTCGCGGCGCTGTTCGCGCGCGGCATGATCGGCCGCACGCTGGTCGCCGCGCTGACCTGCATGGCGATCAACATGTCGTTGTACGGTTTCGTCGCGTGGCTGCCGACGTTCTTCGTCAAGGAAGGCCTGACCATCGTGCAGTCGCTCGGCTTCGTGCTGCTGATGTCGTTCGGCGCGCCGGCCGGTGCCGTGGTCGGTTATCTCGTGACGGACCGCCTCGGGCGGCGCAACGGCATCGTGCTGTTCTCGCTCGCAACGATCGTGCTCGGCTTCGTCTACGTGCAGATGCGCGCGCCGGTGCCGATCGCGGTCGTCGGCTTCGCGCTCGTCACGACGATCTACACCGTCTGCACGCTCGGCCTGTTCGGCTATATCCCCGAGCTGTTTCCGACCGCGCATCGCTTGCGCGGCACCGGCGTGGCCGGCACGTGCGGCCGCGCGGCGTCGATGTCGACACCGTATGTCGCGCTGCTGCTCTACACGCAGTTCGGCGTGACGGGTGTGCTGACGATGGTCGGAGGCGTGCTGTTGTTGCTGAGCATCGCGATTCTCGCGCTGCGCATCGAAACGAGTCAACAGACGCTCGAAGAGATCTCGCCCGATGCCGAGCTGATACCGCAAGCGGAGATGATGCAAGAGTCGGCATAGGCCGTACGCGCATGAAGGGAGGCCGTCGATTCGGATCTTTCCCCGGCTAAATTTTCACCACACCTGGTTAAGATGAAAGTCTGTCCTGCCCATGCTTCGCTAGCAGCTTTCATCATGCACTTCGATTTCGTCGATTTACGCCTGCTCATGCACATCGCCGACACGCGCAACCTCGCGCGTGCGGCGGAGCGTTCGCACCTGTCGGCGCCGGCCGCCAGCAACCGGGTCAAGAATCTCGAGGAGCAGCTCGGCATCAAGCTGCTCTATCGAACCAGCCAGGGCGTGACGCCGACACCCGCGGGCGAGGCCTTCGTGCATCACGCGCGGCTCGTGCTCGAACGCGTCGAGCATCTGGCCGGCGATATGCAGGAGTACGGCGATGGCATCAAGGGCCACGTGCGCATCTGGGCCAACACGACCGCGATAAGCGAGTTCCTGCCGGCCGTGCTGAGCCGTTTTCTGCGCGATCACCCGGACGTGAACATCGATCTGCGCGAAGTGCTGAGCGGCGAGATCGTCAAGGGCGTCGCCGACAGCGCGACCGATATCGGCATCGTCGCGGGCAATGTGCATGCCGAGCATCTGCAGATGCTGCCGTATCGCGACGATCGGCTCGTGCTCGTGACGTCGTGCGAGCATCCGTTCGCGAGGCAGGCGTCGGTCGATTTCTCGCAGGTGCTGAACGCGAACTTCGTCAGCCTGCCGACGTCGAGTGCGATCCACGCATTCATCACGAGTGCCGCCGATGCGCTCGGCGCGCGTCTCAAACTTCGCATTCAGGTCGGCAACTTCGAGGCCGCGTGCCGGATGATCGAGGCGGGTGTCGGAATCGGCATCGTGCCGGAATCGGTCGCGCTGCGGCACAGAAAGACGATGCAGATCGCGATCGTCGGCCTGAACGATCCGTGGGCCGAGCGTAAGCTGAAGATCTGCGTGCGCAGTCTGCAGGACTTGCCGCCGTTTGCGCGCGTGCTGGTCGACCGGTTGACGGCGGCGGCGGAGGGGGACGGCGCGACCGATGCTTGACGCTTGACGCGCGGGTTTCGCACACCCGCCCGGAGCTTGACTAAGTTTCCTTCTGGAAACAACGCTACCTTTTGTCAACCGGTATTTCACTCCCCAGGCATCTCCTTGCCGCCACAAAAACCCGCGTGTATAGTTTCCGAACTTACTCTTGTTTCGCATCGGAAATTAAAGGGGTTCACATGGACGCGTCCACCATCCTTGCCGATCTCGGCATTGCCCACGCCGCACAAGCCGGCGATATCGCGGTTCATTCGCCGATCACCGGCGCGCTCATCGGCCGTGTGGCCAGCCAGACGTCGGCTGAGGTCGACGCGGCGCTCGCCCGGGCCAAAGACGCGTTCGCCGTATGGCGCAACGTGCCGGCGCCGCGCCGCGGCGAGCTGGTGCGGCTGCTCGGCAATCGGCTGCGCGAACAGAAGCACGCGCTCGGCAGCCTCGTTTCGCTGGAAACCGGCAAGATCCTGCAGGAAGGCATGGGCGAAGTGCAGGAAATGATCGACATCTGCGATTTCGCGGTCGGTCTGTCGCGCCAGCTGTACGGTTTGACGATCGCGTCCGAGCGCCCGGGGCATCGGATGGCGGAGTCGTGGCATCCGCTCGGCACCTGCGTCGTGATCTCCGCGTTCAATTTCCCTGTGGCGGTGTGGTCGTGGAATGCGGCGCTCGCGCTGGTGTGCGGCAACGCGGTGATCTGGAAGCCGTCGGAAAAGACGCCGCTGTCGGCGCTCGCGGTGAACAAGATTCTCGAAGATGCACTGAAGGAATTCGGCGATGCGCCGGCTGGCCTCGCGGCGCTGATCATCGGCGGCCGCGACGTCGGCGAAAAGCTCGTGGCCGATCCGCGCGCGTCGATCGTCAGCGCGACGGGCAGCACGGAAATGGGGCGCAAGGTCGGCGTCGAAGTGGCGAAGCGTTTCGGCCGTTCGCTGCTCGAACTCGGCGGCAACAACGCGGGCATCGTCGCGCAGACGGCCGACCATGAACTCGCGATGCGCGGCATCCTGTTCTCGGCGGTCGGCACGGCCGGTCAGCGCTGCACGACGCTGCGGCGTCTGTTCGTTCACGACAGCGTGTACGAAAAGACCGTCGAGCGTCTGAAGCAGCTGTATAGCCGCGTACCGATCGGCAATCCGCTCGAAAAGGGCACGCTGATGGGGCCGCTGATCGACCGTCAATCGTTCGACCGCATGCAGGAAGCGCTGCAGCAGGCCAAGGCCGAGGGCGGCAAGGTGTTCGGCGGCGAGCGCGTCGACGTGAAGGGTTATGAGGGCGGCTACTACGTGCGTCCGGCCATCGTCGAGATGCCGTCGCAGACGCCGGTCGTGCTGAAGGAAACTTTCGCGCCGATTCTATACGTGCTGCGCTATGCCGATTTCGCCGATGCGGTCGACGCGAACAATGCCGCGCATCATGGTCTGTCGTCGTGCGTGTTCACGAGCGACCTGCGCGAAGCCGAGCGCTTCCTGTCCGCGTCGGGCAGCGACTGCGGCATCGCCAACGTCAACATCGGTCCGAGCGGCGCGGAGATCGGCGGGGCGTTTGGCGGCGAGAAGGAAACGGGCGGCGGCCGGGAGTCGGGTTCGGATGCGTGGAAGGCGTATATGCGTCGCGCGACCAATACCGTGAACTACTCGTCGGCGCTGCCGCTGGCGCAGGGTATCGACTTCAATCTCGACTGACGCGCGCAAGTGTGACGCCGCCGTCAGGCGTGCCACGGCCGCGCGTTGCAGATAGCAATCCGTTTGCGCCGCCCGGCGTTCCGGAGCGGCCACGTTACTCGTGGAGTAAGACGTGAGTTCGAAAGTCGTGATCGTCGGCGGTGGGGTGATCGGCAGTTCGATTGCGTATTTCTTGCGGCTGTCCGATCCGACAGTCGGCGTCACGGTGATCGAACGCGATCCGACCTATGCGCGTTCGTCGTCGGCCTTGTCGGCGGCGTCGATCCGGCAGCAATTTTCTACGCCGCTTTCCATTCAGATGTCGCTGTTCGGCATCGAGTTTCTGCGCTCGATCGGCGAGCGGCTGGAAGTCGACGGCACGCGGCCGTCGATCGATCTGCACGAAGGCGGCTACCTGTTTCTCGCGACATCGGCCGGTGAAGCGACGCTGCGCGAGAATCACGCGCTGCAAACAAGCCTCGGCGCGGATATCAGCCTGCTCGACACGCATGGCTTGCAAACGCGCTTCCCCTGGCTCAATACCGACGATCTCGTTGCCGGCGCTTTTGGCGAAAGCGGCGAGGGCTGGTTCGACGGCTACGGTCTCGTGCAGGCGCTGCGCAAGAAAGCGCAGGCGCTCGGCGCGCGCTATGTCGCGGCCGACGTCACCGCGCTGCATCGCGACGGCAGCCGTGTCACGCAGGTACGAACCGCGGACGGCGAGACCTATGCTTGCGATGTCGTCGTCAACGCGGCCGGCGCGTGGTCGCGCAAGGTCGCGCAGATGATCGGCATCGACCTGCCCGTCTATGCGCGGCGGCGCAGTATCTTTAACGTCACGTCGCCGGCAAGGCTCGAACGCTGCCCGCTGCTGATCGATCCGAGCGGCGTGTACTTCCGGCCCGAAGGCAATTCTTACATCTGCGGCACGTCGCCATCGGCCGATAACGACCCCGACGATTTACCGCTCGACGAAGTCGATCACGCGCTATTCGACGACGTGATCTGGCCGACGCTCGCGAATCGCGTGCCGCAATTCGAGGCGCTGCGCGTGCAGAACTGCTGGTCCGGCTATTACGAATACAACGTGCTCGATCAGAACGCGATCATTGGACATCATCCGGATGTCGAAAACTGCATCTTCGCGAACGGCTTCAGCGGCCACGGTTTGCAGCAAGGCCCGGCAACCGGACGCGGCATCAGCGAATTGATTCTGCATGGCCGCTATGCGACGCTCGACCTCGGTTCACTGAGCTTCGCGCGTGTGCTTGAAAACCGGCCGATCATCGAGAAGAACGTGGTGTAGCTAGCGCCCCTATATGGCCCGATGCGGGGTCATGCGGAAAACGCAATAAGTAGTGCATAGATATCGTTTGCCGCAGATCCCGCCGATGGCCACAATCGACGCCGATCGTCTTCGACATCCCAATCGATATCACACGAGAGGCAGGCGGCCGTCATCATGTTCTCATTCAATCCCGCATTCGAAGCACCGAGCGGCTCGCCGATCCGCGAGCTGTTCAAATACCTCGCGCAGCCCGGCATGATCTCGTTCGCCGGCGGCTATCCGGCGAGCGACCTGTTCGACCGTGAAGGACTCGATGCCGCGGCCGCGCGCGCCTCGCATCAGCCGACGCTGTGTCTGCAATACGGCCCCACCGATGGCATCGCGGTCCTCAAGGAACAGCTTGCACAGCTGATGGCACGGCGCGGCGCGTCATGCACGCCAACAGACCTGCTCGTGACGACCGGTTCGCAACAAGGCTTCGATCTGCTGCTGCGGGTGATGGTGGCGCCCGGCGACGTCGTGCTCATCGAGCAGCCCGCGTATCCGGCCACGTTGCAGGCGCTGAAGCTGCAACAGGCCGACGTCGTCACGGTGCCCGTCGATCAGCACGGACTCGACGTCGCGAAGCTCGCCGCAGTGCTCGAATCGGGCACGCTGCGTCGCGCTCCCAAGCTGCTGTACACAGTGCCGACCTTCGCGAATCCGACTGGCGCGACGTTGTCGCTCGAACGTCGAATCGCATTGTTGAGCCTTGCGGCGCGCTATCGGTTCATGATCGTCGAAGACGATCCGTATGGTGATCTGCGTTTCGATGGCATGGCAGTGCCTTCGCTTTTCGCGTTGAGCGGGCAGGTGCCCGGTTCCCGCGACTGGGTCGTGCATTTTTCGAGTCTGTCGAAGATCGTCGCGCCGGGTTTGCGGGTCGGCTGGATGGTCGCGCACGCGGAGATCGTGCGGCGCTGCGTGGTCGCCAAGCAGACGGTCGATCTGTGCAGCGCGCCGTGGACCCAGGTGATCGCCGCCGAGTACCTCGCGAGCGGCGCGTTGGAGCGTCATCTGCCGCGCATCATCGATGCATATGCCGTGAAATGCCGCGCGCTATGCGATGCGCTCGACACGCATCTCGCGCAGCAGATCGCGTTTCATCGTCCGGCCGGCGGCATGTTCGTGTGGGCGCGTCTGAACGCGGCGCGCGATGCGTCCGACTATCTGCGCATGTGCATCGAACAGAACGTGATGTTCGTGCCGGGCGTCGCGTTTTACAAGGACGCGGTCGATAGGGCGGCGCTGCGTCTGTCGTTTGCCGCGCCCGGGGTCGAGGAGACCGAAACCGGCGTGCATCGAATGAAGCGCGCGCTCGAGCTGTACTTCGAGAGGCAATAAAACCCGCAATGCATCAATACAATCAGCGCAGTGCGGAAGATTACCCGGCGAGCATCTAATGTGCAGCCGGGTTTTTTTATTCCAACGCCAAAAATTGCGACGATTTAGCAGAATTCACCGCATTCCTTATTAATCGTGAATTGCGTTGCGTGCGAATACGCAATCGTTTTCGTCCGCGTATGCCGCGCCATCAGGTCGGCCGTGGCAAGCCGCGGGCGAGGCTGCAGGATTGCCACGGCGGGGGCGCACTCGCGAGTGGACCGTCAAATGATCGCCCCCAATGAAATCGTTATTGCGCGCGTTAATTCAAGATTATGCGAATTGAATAAATTCGCGCCTTGCCAAATTTCGTAATGGAAGTGGCCGATTTATATGCGGAAATGCCATTTATAAAGATACGAAACCGTGTAATTATGTGTTTGCCGGTCGGTTTCCGTTTTGCGTGATTCCCTGCGTGTCTGAAAGACAGGTTTTGCATGGGCTCGCACCACGCGAGCCGGTCTTCGCACGGGAAAGCACCGTCGCCCGTCGCGTTCGCCCACGCATGCCGCATATGAGTGCCGCAAGAGTATGCGTGAGCGGGCCACAAAAACGTTAAACGAAGAAAAGAGGGCAACGCAATGAATTCACTCGACGAGAAGCGGCCGCTGCTGATCTACGACGGCACGCTCGGCGACCTCTACGGCATCTTTTTCAGAAGCCTTCTGCTGCAAATCGTGACGCTCGGCATTTACCGCTTCTGGGCGACCACGAACAACCGCCGCTATGTCTGGTCGCACATGCGCTTTCAGGACGAGCGCTTCGAGTACACCGGCACCGGGGGCGAGCTATTCAAGGGCTTTCTCGTCGCGATCGTGGTCGTGTTGGGCGCGACGTTCGCGGCTGGCGCGCTGAGTGTGGTCTTGCGCATGCAGACGAAAAGCGCCGCACTCGGTTCGTTGCCTGTCGTCGCGTTTTATCTGCTGATCGTCGTGTTCGCGGCGGGCGCGTTTTTCAGCGCGCAGCGCTATCGGCTGAGCCGCACGCAGTGGTGCGGTGTTCGCGGCGGGATGACCGGCTCGGCGCTCGGCTACGGTGTGCGCGCGCTGCTGTATGCGCTGTTGTGCGTTGTCACGCTTGGCCAGATGTTGCCGTGGACGTCGATGCGTCTGACGGAGCGCCGCATCAACGCGAGCGGCTTCGGTAGCCTGGCGTTTCGCTTCAAGGGGCGCGCGCGGGTTGTCTACGGTCTGTTCCTCGTTACGTTCGTCGGCGTGGTCGCTCTTTTTGCGGTGCTGTTCATGGTGTTTCTGAAGGGCGCTCTCGCATCGATGCATGTCGGCCAGGTGTCGGGGGTGGGTGTGGCGCCGTGGCGGGCCGCGCTCGGATCGCTGTTTTTGTTTTATGCGCTGTTCTCGATCGGCACGATGCTGATCCGCGGCTTCTATGTCGCCGCGCTGACGCGCCATGTGATGGGTAATACATCGCTCGGCTCGCAATTGCATTTCGGCAGCAACGTCAGCGTTGCGCGTCTGCTCGGCTTGCAGTGCGGCAACCTTGCGATCATCGTGTTCACGCTCGGCTGCGGCGCGCCGATCGTACTGCATCGGCTGATGCGCTTTGCCGCCGACACGCTGCAGGTTTCCGGCTACCTCGACGCGCACATGCTGGGGCAAAGCACCGTGGCTGCGCCGCTGACCGGCGAGGGCATGCTGAACCTGCTGGATCATGGTGGCGCCTTTTGAGCTTGGCCTCGCGTTGAGCGTGCGACGTTGGGCGGTAGATTGCACGGTGTGCGGCAACCGATAGGACACGCGACTCATCGAAGGCGCCAGCGCGAAACGCAGTACGCTCAATGAGTTAGCGCAGTCATGCGCAGCTTGTCCACAAGCTTGTTCCCAAAATCTGTGGACAACAGGGGAGACGCGAAGCGGAGAGCTCGCGCGCGTAAGGCTACCGGGAAGGTACAGCACAAAAGCAAACAGCGGGACTCACCGTCGACCGGTTCATCCCGCTGCTTGTGTATGACGGCGTGTGTGACTTGCCGTGCGGCGCGCACGGCAAGCGTAGCGAACGCTTATCGGTCGAGGAACGACTTCAGACGGTCCGCGCGGCTCGGATGCATGAGCTTGCGCATCGCCTTGCTCTCGATCTGACGGATCCGCTCGCGCGTCACGTCGAACTGCTTGCCCACTTCTTCGAGCGTGTGATCCGACTTCGTGTTGATGCCGTAGCGCATGCGCAGCACCTTCGCTTCACGCGGCGACAGGGAATCGAGCGCGTCGTCGATTGCGGCACGCAGGTCGGCCTGCATCGCGGCATCCGCCGGCGACGACACGGCCGCGTCTTCGATCATGTCGCCCAGCGTCGCATCGCCGTCGTCGCCGACCGGCGTTTCGAGCGATACCGGTTGCTTCGCGATCTTCAGAATCCCGCGCACCTTCTCTTCCGACAACTCCATGCGTTCCGCGAGCACCGCCGGATGCGCTTCCTGGCCGGTCTGCTGCAGGATCTCGCGCGAAATGCGGTTCAGCTTGTTGATCGTTTCGATCATGTGCACCGGCACGCGGATCGTGCGGGCCTGATCGGCGAGCGAACGCGTGACGGCCTGGCGGACCCACCACGTCGCATACGTCGAAAACTTCCAGCCACGACGGTATTCGAACTTGTCCACGGCCTTCATCAGACCGATGTTGCCTTCCTGGATCAGGTCGAGGAACAGCATGCCGCGGTTCACGTACTTCTTTGCGATCGAGATCACGAGACGCAGGTTCGCCTCGATCATCTCGCTCTTGGCCTTGCGCATCTTCGATTCGGCCGCAACCATCTGGCGGTTGATCTCTTTCAGATGCTTGAGCGGCAGCGACACCGTCGCCTCGATGTCGATGAGCTTCTGCTGTTCGGACTGGATGGCCGGCAGATGACGCTCGAGCGCCGCACCATAGGTCGACGCGCCGGTGCGCGCGGCACGCTCGGTCCAGCCGAGATCGGCCTCGCTACCCGCGAACGTCTCGATGAACTTCTCGCGCGGCATGCCAGCCTTCGAGACGACGATCTGCAAGATGTTGCGCTCAATCGCGCGCACTTGCGCGACCTGGTGCTGCACGTCGCCGCACAGACGGTCGATCGTGCGTGCCGTGAAGCGGATCTTCGCGAGGTGCTGCTGAATGTCTTCGCGTGCGCGCAGATAGGCCTTCGAGGTGACGTCGCCGCGCGTGTGTGACGCGTTCATCTGGTCGAACAGAATGCCGACCTGGGCGAAGATTTCGAGGCAGTCGCTCGTGAGCTGCTTCAGGCGAGCTTCGTCCGCCGCCGACGAATCGGCCGGACCGACGTCGTCGTTGTCTTCATCTTCGCCGTCTTCGTCGGCATCGCTGTCTTCGTCGGCGTCCGCATCGGCACTCGCGACTTCTTCCGCGGCGGCCGTCTCTTCATTCAGACCGTCGACGAGTTCGTCGATGCGCAACTCGCCGTCGGCAACCTGCTGCGCGCTTGCGAGGATCGCGGAGATCGCGAGCGGGCATGCTGCGATCGCCTGCACCATTTCGTGCAGGCCGTCTTCGATTCGCTTCGCGATCGCAATTTCGCCTGCGCGGGTGAGCAACTCAGTCGCGCCCATTTCGCGCATGTACATACGCACGGGGTCGGTGGTGCGGCCGAATTCAGAGTCGACGGTCGACAGCGCGACTTCGGTTTCCTCGTCGGCCTGATCGTCCGACACCACGGCGGGGGAGTTCGAGTTGAGCAGCAGCGTTTCTGCGTCCGGGGCTTGCTCGTACACTTGCACGCCCATATCGCTGAACGCGCTGACGATGCTATCGATCGCGGCGGTTGCGGTGAAGTTGTCGGGCAGGTGGTCGTTGATCTGCGCGTGGGTCAGATAGCCTTGCTCTTTACCCAGCTGGATCAGTGCGCGCATCAGGCGCTGGCGTTCTTCGGCTTGTTGCGGCGGCAGCTCGGCTGCCACAGGGATCGCTTTGCCGGCGCCCTTGCCTTTGGCCGAACGGCCGGACGGAACTTTGGCAGTGAAGGCGGCGGTTTCGTGTTGCGAATCTTCGCGATCAAAAGGGTTCACGTAATTTCCTCTAGAGGCTTCGCTATGAGACGCAAGACGCTACCGTCAGGCGTTTCGAGCAGGGCTCAGCATCACCTGATGTGACTCAACGCGGTTGTTGGGCTGTGCTCTGGGGAGCAAAAAGATGAGCCCGCTCGAAGCGGGCCGATGGACATGCGAAATTTTGCGCGGCTCGCATTATATACGAGCTTGGGAGTTCGCGCTCATGGGTGCACATCAAATCATCGTCGCTGTTGTCGCATGCATGCGTGAGACTGCGCGGGTGCGGGGTCCGTGTGCATGCGCGGGACACGACGTAGATAGGGGCGCATTGGTCCTTGCACAAGGGGGCTTGCCGTTTTCGTATCTATAGGGGCCGTATCCCCACGTGCTGTCCCCAAAAGAAATTCGCAGAAGGGGCTTGACGGGTTGCCGACCGCTCTCCATAATCTCGCTTCTCTGCTGCAGACGCAGCGACGCAAACGAAGCAGTGCCGGGTGGTAGTTCAGGCGCTGCGGGTTGGGCGGATCGATCTTTAAAAACTAACAGCCGATAAGTGTGGGCGCT
>NZ_JBFPKO010000056.1:0-14712 GCF_040948765.1 Paraburkholderia sp. BR10923
CCATCTGAACCTCGTCAGAATTTGCAGGCTATGTGAAGCAATATGCCAGGTCTCTGCAATTCCAACAACACGATTTCTACCCGGAAGCCCAGCTACTCAAGGCTCTACGGATTGTTCAGGACGGACTAAGTAATCTCGCGCTTCCGGGGCGACTGTTGGATCGGGTGTTGGATGGAAACCCCGGAATATTTCCGAAATCCCTGAAAATACCCACCCACCAAGGTTCGAGACCGGAGCCCGTCTTTGCAGCAGCGAAGCCATCGAAACGGGCGACCAGGTGTTCATTCACGCTCGCGTCCATATCGAACCGGCGGCGAGCTTCTTATCGACTACGCTCTATCAGTCGACGAGGCGGCGGCCGACGACACCCAGATGCTGTACGCAATGTCATTGCGGCGCGTCGGGATGCCGTCGAACTATGCTGGGCAGCAATGCTGCGTCGGCATGTCCTGCTGCAACGCAGACAGTCCGATGCGCGAATTCTCCGGCGTCTGATACAGACACAGTGCGCGCCGATATCTGAACATCGCGCCTTGGCGGCATAGATGGGTGCCCGATTGCGATCGTTTTCGCATTGCAGATCGATGGGCGGCCACGGCCAAGGTAGATTCGTTGAACCCACCCATGCTCATCGTTGCGGTCCCGAAGCTCGCTTCCGGCTCGTATACCGTCCCTATATCGGCAGGCTGGCGCATCCGATGCAAACATTGCCTCTCGTCTATAATTCACGAGCCAAAACATCAACGATCGCACGGAGCCACATTTTATGGATCAACCCCGCGGACGATTTGCGGGACCTCGGGACAGCGGACAACGCCAACCTCGCCACGCGAAAAGTCTCCATCCAACCGGCCGGGACAACCATACGTGAAGGCGCCTCCTCGAGACTCCACTCAGACTGCGTCGATCTTCAAAACACGGTCGTTCCAGTTTCTCGTCGATGCGGTGGGTGCAGAGAATATCGCGCTCGGACTCGACTCGAACATGACGCGAGTTGCTGAATTGATGAAGGGTGAAAGATTCACGCCCGAGACCGCTTTTCATATGGAAACCACGCTTGGACTGCCGCATGGTTTCTTTGACCAGCCCCATCCTGCCCTCGCGCCCGAAACCATCGCCCGTCTGAAGTCACCGCTCGACTTTATCAAAACAGACAGCGAGCCCGAGGTTGCGTCTCAAACGCGCATACCGGCTTCCGCCCCGAACGGCGGCCAACAATCCATTCTTGCAGACAACCTGTCCGAGGAAACGAAAATGCCAAAGAAAGCAACGGGCGGGTCGCCGGTGACCGTCAAAAAGAGTCGAGGCCAGTTGACCAGACCGACAGGCGCCCATGCGGCAGGAAAACGTTCATCATCGAAACCCAGAGCCTCTTCTCAAGCGACCCGGCAGCAACCGCTGGCGTTAGACGACAGCGCCACGCTTGAAAACATTCGACGGCAGAACCTCCACGTCCTCACGGGTCGCAACGGCTCCAAGGCGCGCCTTGGTGTCGTCATGTCGATGACTAAGTCCAATACCGTCCATCGGCTATATGGCAAGAAGCGCATGGACGATGCCGAGGCGAACCGTTTCACGGAGCGTCTTGGTTTGCCGACTGGCTGGCTGGACACACCGCGCTCGGAAATGGAAATTCCCGAGTCGGTGTTACGTTTGCTGACCCCTGCTTCGCGTAGTCGGGGATCCGTTGCACAACAGGAGTCGGTCGAGCCTGCGACGAAGAAAGGTGCGCCAGGCAAACCCGCATATCCAAAGGCGCACACGCGGCGCGCGCGGACGGGCGTCCCGGTCGAGCCGGAAAATGTCTCGCCAGCTTCAGCGGACGTCGCAGATGAGAATACGGCAATGGTCGTCGGCCCGCCTGATCATATAAGCAATGCGCATGCCGAGGCCGCCGGTCGCTCTTCTGAAGGAAATGACGGCGAGCTGCCTACAGTCATATCGGCAACCCCTGAGGCACTTGAGCCCGCCGCAATCTCCCAGCAAAACCTCGTCCCACTCCCCGCTTCGGTCACCAGTCTGGAAAATCTCCACGGCATCGCGCCAATCGCGGAAGCATTGATCAAGACGTTGGCAGGAAAGGCGCGCACAGGACGGCTGGACGAATTGGAGGCTCTGGAACTTTTGCAGCAGGCAGTCCTGTTGTGAGTCGGCGCTAGCGGACGATGACACACTGTCCCGCGGAGCCCGACGCGCATCGGGCCCGCCCTGACCCAGAGGTATCGGACCGCAACTATCCGGTCGACAACTGACTGCTCACGCCCCCCTTCGAAACGGCACAAGCCTCCAATACACGCGTCAGCGCCTTAATGGTCGAGAAATGGTCGTAGCTTGGCGGTGCGGTTCGGATGCGTCAGTTTTCGCATCGCCTTGCTTTCGATCTGCCGGATCCGTTCGCGTGTCAAGTCAAACTGTTTGCCCAGTTCCTCAAGCGTACAGTCAAATGCGGTATCGATCCCGAAACGCATCCGCAAGACCTTCGCTTCACGCGGCGACAATGCGTCGAGCGCCGTATTGATCGCGGCGCGCAGATTCGCCTGCACGGCCGCATCGGCGGGCGACGTCGCCGTCGGATCTTCGATCATATCGCCAAGTGTCGCATCAGCATCGTCACCCACTGGCGTCTCAAGCGATAAGGGCTGCCTTCCAATCTTCAACATGGCGCGAACCTTCTCTTCCGGTAATTCCATGCGCTGCGCCAACACCGCAGGATGAGCCTCGCGTCCGGTTTGTTGCAGGATCTCGCGGGAAATCCGGTTCAGCTTGTTGATCGACTCCATCATGTGAACAGGAATCCGGATCGTGCGAGCCTGATCCGCAAGCGAACGCGTGACTGCCTGCCGCACCCACCAGGTCGCATAAGTTGAAAATTTCCAGCCGCGTCGGTATTCGAATTTGTCGACGGCTTTCATCAGGCCGATATTTCCTTCCTGGATGAGATCCAGGAGGTGCATGCCGCGGTTCACATATTTTTTCGCAATGGAGATCACGAGGCGCAGGTTGGCCTCGATCATCTCGCGCTTTGCCTGCCGCATCTTCGACTCCGCCGCCATCATCTGCCGGTTGATCTTCTTCAACTGCTGCAACGGCAGTCCGACCTTCGTTTCGATATCGAGAAGCTTCCGCTGTTCAGCCTGAATCGCCGGCAGACTACGTTCGAGGGCGGCGCCGTACTCGCGCGACGCCGCCGCCGTGCTTTCAGTCCACGCGAGATCAGTTTCGCGTCCCGGAAACGACTTGACGAACTTCTCGCGCGGCATGCCGCATCGGTCAACAGCAATTTGCAGAATATGGCGCTCGACTGCGCGCACCTGTGCGACCTGTTGTTGCACATCGTTACATAGCCGATCGATGGTCCGCGCCGTGAAGCGAATGGGTGCCAACTCGCGCTGGATCGCTTCACGCAGGTCCGCGCCAGCTACCCGCCCCATACCCTGCACAGCATGGGAACCAGAAATCTGCTCGAACAGCTCGCGCACCCGGGCAAAAATAACGAGGCTGTCGCTCGTGAGCTGTTTCAGGCGCGCTTCGTTCGCCCTCGCCGTGTCCCGGTCTTCAATCTCGCTGTGCTCATCGCCGTCGTCGTCGTCATCGTCAGCTGTGGCCTGCTCGGTGTGCGGCGCTTCAGCGAAATCCGTCGACGACTGTTCGACCGATTCGGTTTCCTCATTGATACCGTCAACCAGTTCGTCGATGCGCAGTTCACCGGCTTCAATCTGCTTCGCGCTCAGAAGGATCGCGGAGACGGTAACCGGGCACGCAGCAATCGTCCGGATCATTTCCTGGAGGCCACCTTCGATTCGCTTCGCAATCTCGATCTCACCCGCGCGAGTCAACAATCCGGTCGCGCCCATTTCACGCATATACATGCGGAAGGGATCGGTCGTACGCCCGAATTCCGAATCGACGGTGGAAAGCGCCACTTCCGCCTCCTCGTCGGCCTGGTCATCCAACATGGTTGCCGGCGCCGCATCGTTCATAAGCAGCACCTCCGCTGAAGGCGCCTGTTCGTAGACCGCGACGCCCATGTCATTGAAGGTGCTGACAATGGTTTCAATGGCAGCGGTCTGCGCGAAGTTGTCCGGCAGGTGATCGTTGATTTCGGCATGAGTCAGGTAGCCGCGCTTCTTGCCGAGCTGAATGAGTGCGCGCATCTGACGCTGCTGCTCTTCGTCCGGCGACACTGTATCCACCGGCAGCAGGCCTGCGGTTGCCTTGCTCTTCGATGCGCGCCGGGCCGACGCTTTCGGCGCTGATGCAGCTGTATCTGGACCTGAATTGCACGGATCAACCTTTGCCATACATTCTCCTGAATGGGTTTGCCCGGCGATCGCGAAACCAGCGGTTGCCGGCTGCGGGGCAGGCACGAGATGAAGGATCGCAACGGGCAATGAACACGGCCCGCAGAACCAGCGTGCGATAGGGAAGCGCAAAACGTGGCGCGCGAGGAGGAAAGGCTAGCAATGTAACACCATTTGCTGCACTGCACCAATCCCGCGAATTGTTCGGCTGACACGGACCGCGATCAAATGAGGAGCCGGCGGACCTGCCTGAGGTAGGCGAATGCCGGAAAGCGCGCGATCGAGCACCACGGGCATCTCCCGGTTGCCCCGCGTATGACTTACCCGGCGCTTCGATTATGATATCCATCCGACGATCTTGAGCATCTGCGGAACTGGCGATGAAGCCGATCAAATTGCGAGTATCGCGCGACGAAGCGGGCAACCTGCTGGACGATTTGACTGCATGGGCGAGCACCAGCGGCATTGACCCAGGGCTTTCCACCTTCAGTACGCCCCCTACCTTGTCGAGCACGAATTCGCCCGTTGTCTATCATGTCTATGTGGGCGAGAGCTTTTTCGAGCAGTTCCCGGAGTGGCGCATGTTCATCGAGCAGTAACCGGCCACCCCGGCTATGCAAAACCGGCGACAACGCCCAAAGATTTAGAGACAACTGCGTGTCAGTCGCAATCTTTTCAATTCATTTGACGAGAGCGGCCAGCAAAAGGGGGAACACCGCAGCGGCGTTTGCGCCGCGCTTCGATATCGGCAGCGGCCGGCCGTTCAACACGGAAGTCGATGCCTTGACGGGCGAATTCAGCGCGGCGCGCCGAGTCGTTGACCGCATATGCAGCGTCCGTTCTATCCGGCAAGCGACCGGTTCAGCTCAAAACGAACAACTGGTTGCGGAGTAGCGTCGTGTGCTGCGCGCTTCGCGGCGTCGTAAGCCGACATCATCCAGCCCTAGAAGCGGTGCCGGATGCCCGTGCCAACGAGCAACTGGTTTTGACTGCTTGACGGATCGTTGATGTTGATCACGGCAGGCGCGCCCGATGACGCGTGCTGATAGATCGTCTCCGCGTACACGTCCGTACGCTTCGACAGCTGATAGACGGCCTGCAGCGCGCCCTGGTGCCAATGCGCCGAAGAAGCGTCGGAGAACACGTACATACCCGCTAGCGAGAGGGCGGGCGAAGCTTGCCAGACCGCGCTGATCTCGTAGTTACTGAACCCGATCGACGGCAAAACGCTGCCGCTGTCCGCATCGGCAACGCCTGTGTAGATCGAACGCGACCACGCCCCTGCCAGAGTCACATCGCCGAGCGCATAACTCGCGCCGGCGGCGACCGCATCCTGCTTTTGCACACTGGCGTCGATCACTGCCTGACCGCTGCCGGGCAATGCCGATGGCGAGTAGGCACCGACCTCGTTGAGGCCGCGTCCGTTGTTGTGCATCCATGCGACACCGGCATTGAATGGGCCATTGCCGTAGTTCCCAGCAATGCTGTATGCGCGGTTCTGCGCGAACCGGCCTGCAGTGTTGGAGAATGCATACATGCCGCCGAAGCTGAACCCGTTCAGAGAGGCGCTTGCATATTTGACGGAGTTCGCGGCGAGGTAGGAGTTGTTGGCATTGTCGTTGTCAAACGGATGCGCGAACGCGGTACCGCCGGTTCCCCCTGTCAGCGTGAACGGCGCGAAATAGTCGTGAATCAGGTCGTATTGGTGGCCGAGGGTCAGCGTACCGAGGGTCTCGGATTGAAGTCCCACGTACATCGGACGATCGTTGAATCCTTCGCCCGAGGTCACCGAGTAGCCACGCTCCATGCGAAAAAGTGCTCGGGCTCCGCCGCCCAGATCTTCGGTACCTTGCAAGCCCCAGAAACTGCCATCTATCAATCCCGACGTCGCGCGATATTGCGCATGTCCATCCACGTTGCTGACGTAGGCGAGGCCCGCATCGAGTGCACCGTATAACGTGACGCTTTGGGCTGAGCAGGTAGAACTGAGGGGCGCTAGCAATGCGCCGGCCACCGAGCAGTAGTGAAGTTGGTTCATGATCAAAAAGAAGGGGTATTGGGGCGGAAAATGCCGAACGCACCAATGCGAAGGCACACGGGTGCCACGCGAGATTGCCGGTAAAATGCCGACGGATCGAAGCTAGTCAGATCGGCAGATCGGCAGATCGATTGACGGCGGGATCCGGATGATGTTGCCAGCCGCAAAGGCTGGCGCCAGGAGGTGACTGTGACGTTCATGTGCGGCTCCATGGGGTTTCGCACCCCGGTTTGTCCGATACAGGAACGAAAAGAGATCTGACTCCTGCCACAGGCAGGAGAATGCCAGGACAGACACAGTGGCGCGACCGCGCTGCCCCCCTTTTCGTTCGACGGAAAAATGTAGTTATCATTTGGTCACTAACGGCGATGCACACTGTCGACGGAACAACAGAAGAATCGCGGGATCCCAAGTTTCGTTGATCGTAGGGCCTGCCGCTGGATATGACAATCAGGCACTGACTAGCGAGGATTCCCTGCGCTCCAACGGAACGACCGATGAGCCGCTGTGATGTGCCGCGGCAGCAGTTGAGAACCACTATTCCACTCGAATATCCCTACCTTTGCAACGCAGGCTACTCGATCGGCAGTTGAGGGGTGAGATCGTGTGGAAACTCCCTTTTTCACGGTTAATGCTGGACAGCAACTGGCCGGCTCTTCGTCATTGCCTGCATTCCTCTA
This sequence comes from Paraburkholderia sp. BR10923, assembly GCF_040948765.1. Taxonomy (NCBI): domain Bacteria; kingdom Pseudomonadati; phylum Pseudomonadota; class Betaproteobacteria; order Burkholderiales; family Burkholderiaceae; genus Paraburkholderia; species Paraburkholderia sp. BR10923. The sequence goes on from NZ_JBFPKO010000056.1 coordinate 7,020, forward strand.
TGTTGCAAAATGCCATGTCGATATACATCACAAAAACGCGCAGTAAGACATTCAATGCTACGTTTTTCTGCGGAAAGTGACCACTGCTTAGGTGATAACAATGTCCTATTTTTTGAATAGGCTGCATTTTCTGATCCCCAATAAACCGCTGTCGTACGTTATACCTCAATAGCAGGGGCGATATCAAATAAAGACAATTTATGCCCACAGGAAAATCTTTGATGGGAATCTCAAGTCCCCCGACTTCACAAGCGTTATGAATGGTATGCGGGAGCCCTGTAGTAGGGGCCGTGTTCCGCCACCCCGGAAGCATCGCGAAGAGGTGCCTGAGCAATTCAGACAGCCGGATACTGGGAGCGGCAGGAGGCCTAAGCCAGCATTAGTGCAGGCAAAGGAACCTCGAGATCATGAAAAAGGACCGCCAAGACTGCAAAGACGTGGATAGGGGACGTACGGATACCTTTGGTTTTCCTCATGCCTCGAACGACAAGCTCCCGCCGCGATCCCTCAGCACCGACCTCCATGATGAGCAGCATCGGCATCAATATATTTGATACCCATTCCTTCTAGTGATTGCGTAGAGAATTTCGTACGATACGTAACCTGCGGCGGCCAGTGCGGCGAGGGCCAATAAATTACGGTGTATTAACGTGTTCCGATATGGAGTGTCTATGAAAAATATGAAGCGAGTGCTATGTGGTGGCCTGCTGTCCGTCGCTCTAATGGGGGTGGCGGCGCAGGCTACCGAGGTTCCGATCCAAATGTACTCAATTCCAAGTCCTGCGGACCCTTTCGATACTTCTACCTACTACTGCGGGCCCGGCGGGGAAGATGGGCATGGGAGTCACGCGGCGGAGCAAAGCGACTGGTCATTGAGCTTCGCGTAATGCCTACGAGAAACTAGGCAATGACAAAATGAAATCCCACATTCATCAGCGGCGCGAGGTGAAATGTGACATTGGCCGATGTCCGAGGCGAAGGTGCGCTGGCCAAACTGACTCACCAAGTCGATGTTTATCTTAGCGAGATTACTGAGGCTGGAGCAAGCAGTCCTCGGCGGACGTGTTCTGCACGACCCGCGCATCTACGCAGTGCTTCTATCAAGTTGGCTCATAACAATTCGCGGAATGTTGAACATTCAGGCTTCCGGTGGAAATCGGGGTGTAGGAATTGCAGGGACTTACTGGCAAGTTTCTGGTTCCTCGAGGATTACCGGGGAACGCAGCGCGGATTTTGAGGAAGAAATATTTCTCGTCGCGGTACCCGTAAGCGCGACGTTTAATGACCTTGATGGTGTTGTTGATGTCCTCGACGACGCTGGTATTGAACGGACGCCGGCAACGGGCCGCCAAGCCCGGCTAATAGCCTTGCAGACGCTGGGCGAACAATGTCAGAGCGGCAATCCCGCTTTGCCGGGCTTGCTTGAACCACTGCTCGTAGGCCTTTTGTGCCGAGGCGGGTTTGCGGCAGAAGCACAGCCGTTTCAGTTCGTCGCCCAGCGCGTAGACGCATAACAGCGCCGGGCCTCAGGACCTTTGATTTTTTGAATCTTTTCGGACGCAACCGCCATTTTTTGCACCAAAGGTACGTTTCCCCCGAACGGGTGCTGGAGCGCTGTGCCTACCTTCGTCGTCAAGGTAAGCCGCTGCGTGGGGACTAAATGCAACAACGCCGATAAAGGTGGCAAAAAATCCATGCCCCTGAGGAGCGAGACGTGCAGACGAACCTGCTGAACCCAAGCCCGCGAGATGGGCCCGGACGCCGCCCCGGCCGACATGGTGCCGACGAAGGCGAGCCGGAGGCCTGAAATGGGCCTCGCGAACCGCCACTTTCCCCGATCCCGACATCCCTGAGAGGACTCGATCCCTGATGAAAACCCTACCACTGAAAAAGCGTGTGGCACCCCTCGCAATGGCCATCGCCACCAACCTCGCATCCTCGGTCGCCACAGCGCAAACCCCGGACGTCGTGCAGCCTCGCAATCCCGACCGCGCCGTCCTGCCGGTCATCTCTGGCTCGAAGGTCAGCGTTCCCTCTGGATCATGCAGCGTAGGGGCGGTGTTGGTGCCCAAGAGCATCCTCCACAGACTGACGCCTTACCAACGTGCCACACGATGGCTCGTGCTTGCCAAGCACTGCGCGCCGATGTACGCGACCATCCAGGTGGGTACCGTTGCCATCGGCAACGTCGTGTGGCAGTCGGCTGCCTCGGACATCGAGCTTGTGCGGGTATCGCCCAAGCCGAATCCGATGTCCTTGCAATGCGCCTCCTCTCACCACAGCGCAGCCTTCTGCAGTCCGATCCAGACTTATACGCCCCTTGCGAATAACCAGGTCTTCATGCCGCGCGCCGGGCAGGAAGCGCGCCTTGCTGTTACCGGGTGGGCGGACGCGCCGTATGAACAGTTCTGCACAAGCGGTTGGCGCACCGGCGTCCGCTGCGTGTGGCGAGGCATGTCTGTCGAGGCGGGAGTTTATACACCGAATTATGAGCACATCAATGCCGCGCACTCGTCCGAGCTCTTGAGCATTGAAAACGGCGACTCCGGCGGACCGGTCGTCACGTACGAACGGCAACTGATCGGGATCATCTCCTCCGGCGAGCCTGTCGGCCGCTCCATCGTCTACTACACGCCAATGCAACAGGTGCTGTACGAGCTTTACAGCTACAGTCTCGCCCCGGCCGACCTACCCACCGATGTCGGCGAGGACAATCCGCTATCCCGCAACGGTGAAAACGCCGGTTGGGAACTGGCGCCGACCGACGACGAGTGAGGTGCCCCGTCGCGACCCACTGCCGGATGAAGGCGAGCGGGTCGGCGTTCATGACGTCGGACTGTGTCGTCAGCATTCCGTGTGGGTAGTGGAAGTAGCTTTTCAGTCAGCAAAGCGCCGCCTCCGTGCGGCGCTTTGCCATGTGGTTGAGTCGCTCCTGAAAAGCCTGGCAGTCCCTTACAGAACAAGTTGACATCCTCCTCCCCCTCGACCTTCGGTCGCCGCTTTCGCGGGAAGGGGGAGGATTCCTACGGCGCTACGCATGAGAAACTGTATGCATAGTCACTTCGGCGGGTTCCTGCTTCACAGAGCGGCCCGACTGCACCGGCTCTCCACAGGCGATCCGGGCTGTGCATGCGCACCCGGGCGAAGCGTCGCCCGTGTCCTGCCCTTCGTCCCGCAATGCAGCCGATCCGCGGGAAAGAATGTTGATTGCACCGACCACGTCGGCATGATTTTCGTATCCGCACGCGGCGCACAGAAACTTCGCCTGAGACGTGCGGTTCTCAGCCGAGACGTGGCCGCAGCACGGGCAGGTTCTGCTCGTGTTGCGCGGGTGTACCACAACAAAGAATCCGCCGCACCACGCCGTCTTGTACTCCAGTTGCCGACGAAACTCTCCCCAACCCTGATCGAGAATCGCCTTGTTGAGTCCCGACTTTGCACGCACGTTGCGTCCCGGTGCTTCAAGCGTTCCCGATGCGGACTTCGACATGTTGCGCACTTTCAGGTCTTCGACGGCGATCATCGCGTGGTTTTTGCTGATCGTGGCCGAGGCCTTGTGCAGGAAGTCCGAACGGACATTGGCGATACGCGCGTGGATGCGCTGGATACGGGCCTTCGCTTTCTTCCAGTTCGCCGAACCCTTGACCTTGCGCCCCATGCGGCGCTGGTACTTTGCGAGACGCTGTTCGTGCTTTCTGAAACTGTTGAGCGGTGCGATGAACGTGCTGTCGCTCAGCGTGGCGAAGCGCGTGATGCCGACATCAATCCCGACGGCCGGACCGTGAGGCACAGACGCCTCGACTTCACGCGTCGTGAGGATAGAGACGTACCACTTGCCGGCGTGCAGCGACACGGTTGCGCTGCGGACCTCGCCAGGCACCGCACGGCTATTGCGATAGCGCAGCCAGCCGAGTTTCGAGCCTGACGCGGCCGTTCGCACAATCGACCTCGACACGCTGCGGAAACCGGAAGCTATCGCGTTCTCCCTTGCGCCTGAAGCGCGGAAAACTGGCGCGACCATCGAAGAAGTTGGTGTAGGCGCGCTCTAGATCCTTGAGCGCCTGCTGGCCGACTTGCGAATGCAGGTCGGCCAGCCACGGCGTATCTGTGCTGTTGCGCCATTCGGTGAGCTGTTTGCACAGCCCGGCGTATCCGAGCTTCTTCTCGCCGCCTTTGTAGCGCTCAACCTGCAACGCCAGCGCCCTGTTGAAGACGAACCGGCACGCGCCCGCGAACTGGCACATCTTGCGCACCTGTTCACCGGTCGGCATCAGTTCGAATTTGAAGGCTTGAAGTCGTTGCATATGCACAGGATATCAGCATGCTGACGTTGTCAAGGACGCCTGCGGCGTCCGCGCTTTCCATCCCCGCCGTGAACGACGGGGCTTTCCGCGCTTTTGGTAAGCCGCTGCGCGGCGACTGGAACCGTCGGTATGCGAAGGCCAACGCCGCAGGCAAGCCCGCCGTTGGCCGCGAGCGGGGGATGGTTGAGTCATGCCCTGAGAAGGGCTGTCAAGGTTTTTGTTCAATGTCTACACGTCGCTATGACGATCATCCCGCGTCCGCCCGTGGACAACGACGCTGCCCACAGCACGAGGCTGTGGACAGCCGCCTGACGGCGGTTCCCTCGTTGCCCACCGGCTCCCCGCGATCTTCGCCTTCGGCCTGACGCGCCACTGCGCGGCTTGCCCTAATCAGATAGATGAGCAGGCCACGGTCTTAACCTAAGCGTCCAGCTTGCCCAGAAGGCGTGACCCGCGTTTCCTGAGCACGTTGAGGTATATGGTCTCGTGGTACGGCGTGCGCGTCTGCCAGCAGCGATACAGAATGCGGATCCACTTGAATGCGAGGGCCCTCACGGCGATGTGATGCGAGCTGCCCTTCGCGCGCTGCTGCCGGTAGTAGGCGCCGCGCCCAGAATGAGCGCGGGATGGTCTGGGCAGCCCATTCCACGAAGGTCTGGCGCAGGAATTTCGGACACTGCAGGCGCCAGTGGACCCATCTCTGTTTCCCGCTGCTCTCGGTCACTGGGGCAATACCCACATACTTCTCCAGTTCATCAGCACTCCGGATCCGTTCCCGCTGCTCGCCGAAGGCAGCCAGCAGGCGGGGGGGCGAGTGCGCGCCGGCACCCGGCAGGTTCTTGAACAGCATATAGTCCGGCAGCGTTGGCGCTACCGCGGCGATCTCGTGCTCGAACTGCACGATTGCAGCCAGCACCGCGCGTAGCTGTGCAACGAGTGCCAGCACGTGCAGCCGGCACGGACCGATGATCGCCGGATCTTCAGTCAGCGGTGCCGCCTCGCGGATCGATGCGATACGGGCGCTGATCCGCCTCGCACTGCGACAGTGGTGCGCATGGAAGAATGCTTCAAGGGTCGCCGTGCGGGCCTGCCTGACCGAACGCAGCGTCGGCCAACGGCCGAGAAAGTCGCAGAACAGCACCGTGCCACGATCACTGAACCATTCGAGCGCCTGGGGGTAATGCTGCTTGAGCGTGTCGCACAGCCGGTTGGTCAGCCGGGTCTGGTCGCCAACCAGCTGCCGGCGCCGTTCCACCAGGCTCACCAGTGTCCGCATCGCGACGCTCTGCGGCCTCAAGGGGCCGAACCGCTCCGGATGGTGCAGCAGCAGGTCAAGCGCGAGTTCCGCATCTTTCGGATCATTCTTGACGCCACTGGGCTGGAATGCCTCACGATACTTCGCCAGGGTTGCCGGATTGATCGGAAACAGCACGAGGAAATCATACTTCTGCAGCGCAGCGACGATTGGCCCCTTGGCCAGTTCAAGGGCCACTGCAATTGGTCCGCCGAAGCGCCGGTGCAGCGTGTGCCCACTCGTCGATGGCCGCGACCCGGTGCGCAATGCAGCTCGACTCGCGACGAGAATCGCCTGCCGCCTGAACGCAGATATCGTGCTTCGTGTCGGCCCAGTCGATTCCGACATAGGCTGTGAATGGTTGCTCTTGTAGAAGTGACATGTGGACCTCTGCAAGTAGTAGATTACGCAAAGGAACATCCATGCCTGCGTCCGCCGAAGGCGATATAGCGAGCCGATGCAACGGCAAACCCTGAGTATTCGTTTGAACGCAGGCGCACCCGAGGACTCGAAACTGACTCTAGAAACGTCGCGAAACGTTGCGAGATATTATTCGTAGCCCACGGGGTGCGTGTCCCACCTTCGCCGACAGCTACCTGCCAGCTGTGACCAGTATCACGGAACGCAGGACAGGCTACCTATATCGGAGGTGTCGCGCACGGGAGGTACTGATCATCAGATCCGTCAGTCCGATCAAACAGCTGCTGCAGACCGGCGAGGCTTGGTGGCGGTATTTCAAAAAGCATGAGCATGAGATCCGCTCGCCGGTGGTGGACAACGTGGTGCGCCTGCTGGCTTGCGGACTGAAAGTAATGGGCTACTCGAGCCACTGCTGCTCGAACGGAGCCTGCCCGCATCGCAAGAAGGTGTGCTTCAGCTGCAAGAGCCGGTTCTGCCCCACGTGCGGCAAAAAGGCGACGGACCAATGGACCGCCACGCAATCGGCGAGGCTACCACAAACGCGCTGGCAGCACATCACCCTGACGATGCCCTCGGCGCTGTGGGAGGTATTCAGGCTGAACCGCACGCTGTTGAAGGCGCCCAGCCAGCTGGCTGCGGGCATCATCAAAAAAACGGCGGCCCGCAAAGGCATCCTGCCGGGCATCTTCACGACGCAGCACACGTTCGGGCGCGACCTGCAATGGAACGTGCATGTCCATCTGAGCGTGACCTGCGGGGGCTTAACGCCCGACGGCGAGCAGTGGAAGTCGATGTATTTTGTGAAGGCACGGGTCATGCCGATGTGGCGCTACGCAATCGTCGATCTGTTGCGGCAGTCGTACGGTGCGCTGGTTCTGCCGCAGGAACTGAAAACGTAGTGCCCGACAAAAGTGGCGTGGAGCCGCTGGCTGGATAGTCACTACGGCAAGCCATGGATCGTCCATTTTGCGCCATCGTCGGACAGCCATATCCGCAACGTGAACTACCTTGGCCGGTATATCAAACGCCCGCCGCTGTCGCAGTAGAGGCTGAAGCATTACGACGGCTTTCCACCGTGGGAGTTGGTCAATCGTAAGCGGTCCATCTTTAGCGTCTGGCAGTGATCGCCAGGAGCGAGGAGCATAGGCGTCCACCAATTCGAGGTGGACACCCATGGCTGACAAAGACTCAGAGTTAAGAGTAGTACGACAGAGCCGTGATGGCCGGCGTCGCTACGACGAGCAAGGTAAGCGCACGTTGGTCGAGGCCGCGCTGCAACCCGGCGTTTCCGTCGCGCGCATGGCTCAGGAACACGGGATCAATGCCAATCTGCTACGTAAATGGATCACAAAATACCTGCTGGAGCGGGAGAAAGGCATCTCGCCTGCACCACAGGAGCCTTTTGCTGAACATCACGAGACGGCGCCTGCGGCAGAAGTGATCGATGGCGTGGCCATCGACCTTCTGGTTCCGCGCAAGGCCGCATCACCCACGAGAACGTCATCTGCATTGTAAGCACCCGGCGAAGTCATCTTGATCGGCAAGTCGTGCCGCCCGACGATCATGTCCATTCAAATTTTAAATGGACAGGTGTACATGACGGACGAAGTCGAGGTTGTCCAGGATGTGGTGCAGCCGACACGGCGCCGGCGGCATAGCAAGGAATTCAAGGAGA
>NZ_JBFPKO010000057.1:0-14418 GCF_040948765.1 Paraburkholderia sp. BR10923
ACAAACTCTCGGTGAACGTGTCGGCGCCGCCCATGATCTCCAGTGGGCAAGTGGTGGTTCATCTATCAACGCTTCACGAACTCTGCGCGATGACGTGTTTCAGCGGTACTTCAGCAACCTGTTAAGGCATTATCGTCATACCGGTGCGAGCACATCAACCGGCTCGGGGACTATCTGCTGGATTTCCTGCCTTCCATGCCTTCGCTCGATCCAACCATCGATTTCGCCTTTAAGTCAGCCGCTTACGTCCAGATGTGGCGGATTTAATGAATCACGGCCAACCCTCTGATGTGAGGTACCGTGTGCGTTCCTCACGACGACGGGCCTCCGCCGCCTGGCGTGCTTGCTGCTCCCCTTTTTTCACGAATGGCACGATGAGAGGCGACCCTTGATTCGATTTCGGATATTCGACGGCGCTTGGGCAAATTCAATTGCTTTGCACTCCTACGATCCTCCAATTTGAGAAAAGCGTTTCGAAGCGTTCGCTCCGCTTCACGGCTGCGTCCCTGTAGCGGCATGCGCAGTTTCGCCCGCATTTCCTCAACCGGCAACTCACGTAACGAGGGATCAAAGCGACTGTCTTCGCTCCCGCTGGATTCTGGGGCCAATAATGACGGGCTGACCTCCGCGGCGGCGGCGAGCCAATCCGCATCCAGCATCAGAAACTCGGCCAGTGCTACCTGTGCGGGCATCAACGCCTGTAATCCCGCAGGCACCGGCCGTTCGATTTCATCATCGTGAAGCTCATCATTCCCGTGTCGGGCAAGCCACCCAAGATAAAGCGGGCGAGCATCGCCGGCGAGCAACTCGTCGCGTACAGGCAGCAGGCGCGTCATCCACCCCGCACCATCCATCTCCACCGAGAAGCGGGCATGTTCACCCGAGTCATCGTTGAACGACCAGTCGAGGAGGCACCAGTCATCGACGTCCATGGCCTCGAATGCTTTCTCGAAACGGGAGCGCCTCTTTCGTCCAGCCTTGACGTAATCGCGGATGGTGGAGTAGACATGGGCATCGAAATATTGCTGTACCCACTCGAGCGGGTCGCCCTTGAGGTTTCCCCAGTGATATTCGTTGACGAAGCTCGAGGCGGTGATCGTGGCCCGCGTGGAGAAACTGCGCAACTCTGCCTGCTGGGTCGCCGTAAGCAGTTGGTCGACGCACGCATTCCCGTTGCGAAGCGCATGGTAGACAAGAAGGTGAATGTGCTGGCCTGCAGCGCGTGCGTTTGTTGGCGCGCTATTGTGACGTCCTTTCGGGACGGGACGCGGCGCTTTCAGCCAGCCGCGCCCGCGACGCCCAGCCGCAGCCGGTAATCCATCAAAAGCTGCTGCTGCGCTTCGATCTGCGCGGCCAGCTTCGTCAAGTCCGCGTTGAGCGAGTCGCGAGCCTCGGGTACCTGGAGCAGCTCGGCAGACCGCGCATCGGCTGCCGACTGCGCTGCATCGCGCTCAGCCTCGGTGCGGGCCTGATCGGTGAGCGCACGATTGAGGGCGGACTGCAGCGCCTCGCCATGTGCCTGCTGATCGCGTGCGAGCCTGGGCGTGGCCGTTGCTTCTGCGACGAGCCGCTCGTTGTCCCGGTTCAGCTGTGTGATCTCGTTCTGCCGGACGATGGCCGTCGGGTTCGCCTGGCGTAGCTCAGCCTGCACCAGCTGGACCTGCTGCTCATGTCGGTGCGCTTCCTGTTCGCGCTGCTCGCGTGCGGCCGTACGGAAGTGCTCAAGGGAATTGCGCGCATGCACGAGTTTGGCCTCAAGCGACAGGCGGAAGCCTTCCTGCTCGGCAAGGCGCTCGGTCTGGTCGCATACCTGCTGGGTGCGCCGCTCGAGGTCCAGGTCGCGCTGATGCAGCGCCACGCGAGTCCCGGCGTGCGCCTCCTGTTCCGCAGAAAGGGCGGCGGTCTCGCCAGAGAGTAGCTCCCGCGCCGTGGCCAGCTCAGCGCCGAGCCTTGCGATTTCGGACTGCGCCTGCTGGCGCTGCGCAGCCGCAGCGGCGGCCTGCTGGTCGACGAGGGCTTGTGCGTCTTCATGCAGGCGGGCCGCGAGCCGGGCCACCAGATCATGGATCGCGTCCGAGAGCGACCCCGGCGCGTGTGAGTGACGCGCCCTCGTCTTCCTCCAGTTCCTTCAGGTACCGGTGGATCGTGGTTTTCGAGCCCGTGTTGCCGAGCGCGATACGTATCGCCTCGATCGATGTGTGCTGCCCCCGCGCGAGCAATGGGTCGTGGGCGCGCTTAACGTCCATGCGCGTAAGACCGGTGCGGGCCATCTGCTTCCTCACTCGAATAGTGTACTGTATTACGTACCATGTATATACGTACCACTGCACGCGATCAAGAGCGGCCTGATGTGAGCATTACTGGTATGTGATAAAGGCGGGTTATCGGATGTGAGGTCCAAAAAATTGCCGCCGCCTGCAAATGGTACGGAACGTGGATCGGCAGCCCCGATTTCAGGCCAACGGCAGCTGGACACCCTCTCCGGGCGTGAGGATCTGGTAGCCCATTGCCCGGTAGCCGCGCTGGCGCTTCTCCCACATGCGCTGCAGGGCCGGATGGCCGCCGTCAACGTAGTCGATCACCCGTACGCCGGTTTTGCCCGCATGTTCGCGATGCAGTCGGCCGGCGTACTGCTGCAGCGTGCCCTTCCAGGCCACCGGCATGGCCAACACCAGCGTGTCCAGTGCCGGGTGGTCGAAACCTTCGCCTACCAGCCGGCCGGTCGCCAGCACGACGCGGGGCGTGTCACCGGCCAGCGCGTCAAGGGCCGCGAGCTGTGCCGCACGCGCCTTTTTCGCGAGGCGCCCGTGCAGCACGAACAGCGGCTGCACCGCGTCTTCGAGGGCCTGCTGCAGGCTTTCGAGATGGTCTGTCCGCTCGGTGAGCACCAGCACGTTGCGTCCCCGTGCGTATTGCTCATGAATGGACGTGACGATCATGTGCGTGCGCGATGCGTCCTGCGCGAGACGCGCGAACACCTCCTGGATCGGCGCCTCGGTCGTAACGTCCACTACGGAGGTGAGCCTCTGCGGGAACACCTCGAGCACCTGCGGGGCGCTGGCCGGAGATTTCGCCGCATGCCGGATCGGCCCGCACAGCATGAACATCACGGGCTGCTGGCTGTCGCGCCGCACCGGCGTGGCAGTCAGGCCCAGCACGTAGCGCGCATGAACTGCCTTGAGCACCGCCTCGAAGGAATCCGCCGAGACGTGGTGACATTCGTCGACAATGACATGGCCGTAGTGCCGCAACAGCTCGCCGCGAGCACCATCGGGTGCCACCGACTGCAGCATCGCGACATCGATCCGGCCGGTCGCTTTCGACTTGCCGCCGCCGATCGTGCCGATCGCGCGCGCGTCGAGTGCCAGAAACGATTGCAAGCGTTCGTGCCACTGGTCAAGCAGCTCGCGGCGGTGCACGAGTACGAGCGTCCTGACGCCACGCCGGGCAATCATTGCCGCCGCCGTCACGGTCTTGCCGAACGCCGTCGGCGCATGCAGGATGCCGTTGTCATACTGCAGAAGGTCGGCGACGGCCGCCTGCTGGTCGTCGCGCAGCGTACCCGCGAATGACACCGCAACGGGCTCGCCCGTGCAGCGCTCGTCGCGGATGTCGCAGGCGATGTCGTTATCGCGCAGCAGCGTCATGACGTCGTCAAGGCATCCGCGCGGCAACGCTATGTGGCGCGGGCAATTCTCGGCGCGCCCAATGATGCGTGGCTTGTCCCATACGCTGAAGCCGCGCGCCTGGGCCCGGTAGAACTCCGGATTCTGGAAGGCGGCCAGCCGGATGAGCCGGTTGAGCAGTGCCTGCGGAAGCTGCGCCTTTTCAAGATAGAGCTGGTTCGCGAGCGTCAGTGTGAGCGACGCCGGCATCGTTCCGGCCAGCCGCTTCGGCTGCGCCGGCGCTGGCTTCCACGGTTCGGCCTGGTCCTCCTCGGCGATGAACGCGACGTCGAGCGGGTGCGCACCGCCCGTGGCGCGAAAGATCACCCCCTCGATGTCGCGGCTGTCCATGGTTTGCACGGACGCGAGATACGACCACTGATCAGCGTACGGCTGAAAGCCGTCATCGACAAACACGCTCCAACCATGCTCGCGTGGCTGCTTCTGCAGCGGCAGGGCAATGAGGTTGCCGAAACCGCCTTTGGGCAGCACATCCTGGTTTGGAAAGAGCCGGTCGTAGGACGTCAGTTCGAGCTGACGGGTCCGGGCACAGGTGTGGCTGATGATGGCAGAGCCCATCCGTCGCGCCTCGCGGGCAGCAACGGCCGACGAGAAAAAGATCCACGCGTGCGCGCCATTGCCTGAACGCGAGATTTCGAGCGATACCGGCACGTCCATCTCGAGGCAGGATTGCCGGAACGCCTGCGCATCTTCACGCCAGCCTTCCTCGTCGAAATCGACAGCCAGCAGGTAGCAAGTGCAGTCCGGCATCAGCGGATAGAGGCCCACCGTGCGATCGCCGGCCAGGTGCGCATAGACGACCTGGTCATCCAGCGTCAGCAGGACACGATGCCCGCAGTCGGCGCACCGGATGCGGGGCTTCTCGCAGATCCCGGCGCGCCACTCGTTGGCGCACGCCGGCGCGTAGCCCGACTTCCCGGAATTGCGGCTTTCCCAGCGTAGCGGATAGACATCCGTGCGACCGCGAAAGAGCCGCCGGAAGAGTTGTACCTTCTGCTCGGGCGAAAGTACGGGCGCGCCCGTGTTTCGCACTGCTGGCGATGGTTCGTTCCGGGTCACCCGCACGGGCTTTGCCTGCGCCTGCAGCGTTGCCGGCAACAAGGCGGTGAGCCGCACGATTTCGGCCTGCAGGCGGGTGAGCTCCGCGAGCAGCTCCTCGCGTGTGAAATTTTCCCAGTCTGCTTGTAGCAGCTTGCCTTCGTTCATCGCTTCACCGACCGAAACCCTGGCTCCGATCGAGCACGCCGGCTGGCGCACACGTTCGTTGTTGCATATCATCGTCTCCGATACAGATCACCTGATTTTACCCACGAGCCATGTCTGCCATCGATCGCTACGTCCAAGCCGCGACGCGCGAAAACACGCGGCGCAGTTACCAGTCCGCACTCCGGCATTTCGAGGTTGAGTGGGGCAGCTTTCTGCCCGCGAGCGCTGACATGATCGCGCGGTACCTTGCCGATCACGCAGAAACCCTGTCTATCAATACCCTGCGCTCGCGGCTTGCAGCGCTTGCGCAATGGCACCAGACGCAAGGTTTTCCGGATCCGACGAAAGCCCCGCGTGTGCGCAAGGTCCTCAGAGGCATCGTCGCGCTGCATCCCGCAACCGAGAAGCGGGCGAAGCCCATGCAGCTCGCGCAGCTCGAAAAGCTCACAGCCTGGCTCGATGAGCAGATCGTCGGACAAGCAGACGAGCGCGAGCGCCTCGCGTGCATTCGCAACCGGGCCCTGGTGCTGCTGGGCTTCTGGCGCGGCTTTCGTTCCGACGAACTCAGTCGGCTGCGGATCGAGCACGTAGCCGTTGAGGCTGGCCGCGGCATGACGCTGTACCTGCCGCGCACGAAAGGCGACCGCGCGCAGCTGGGCACGACCTTCAAGGCCCCGGCGCTTTCACGCCTGTGTCCGGTGACGGCTTACGAGGCGTGGATTGCGGCGTCCGGCCTGACGGAAGGGCCCGTGTTCCGGAGCATTGACCGCTGGGGAAACATCACGACGAGGGACTGCATGGGGGCAGCTTCATGCCGCTGTTGCGTGCGCTTTTTTACGCGGCAGGCCTGGCCGCCCCGGACAGTTACAGCAGCCACTCACTACGGCGGGGCTTCGCAACGTGGGTCAACTCGAACGGCTGGGATCTGAAAATGCTGATGCAGTACGTTGGCTAGAAAGACGTGCGTTCCGCGATGCGCTACATCGACTCGGCCGATCCGTTCGCGCAGCACCGCATCGAATCGGCACTCGCGACGCCAGGCGCGGACAAGCAGGAACTACCGGTCAACGCATTGCCTGCGCCATAACCGCTGGCTCGAGGCACACTCCACGTCCCCGTGACGGATACGTACCGGGAGAGATTCGCTGCAAGCTCAATCGCGATCCGGGCCAGCCAGATCTTCATGGCGTAGAGCTTCGAGCGGGCACAGCACATCCCGGATCGATAAAAGCCCGGCGACATGGTGATCGATCTGGTCGAGCACGACCTCGATCTGTTCGACAATCGACGCGTCCCGGGTTATTGCCGCGAAGTTCGCACCATTGACGAGTGCATGCGCCATGCCATGCAGGTGAAGCAGATCGTCCCGCAGGCCTTCCGGATCGTTAAGGCCTGTGCGCAGTTCGTCGAGTGTATCCACCGCATCGAGCACCCGCGTCGTGTCATAGTGCGCCTGCAGCGCGTCCAGTGCGGCGGCATCGACCTCACCGTACGGCGTGGTGGCTACCGCTGCTCTTGCACTCATCCTGTGTTACCTCATTTCGTCGTCAGGCCGGGACCCCCTACCAAACAGGGCATCGTTAATCCAGCTTCGGACGGGCGTTCCAGATGCAGCCGGTAGCGCCCGAAGCGGCGAATGTTGTGGGTCGCATACGGGCTCACGAATTCAATGTCCTCGGCGCGGACCTTCTCGCCCGCGGTCACCATGTCGCGCAGGGCCCGCATCATGTCCACCGTGTTTTGCAGGATCACGGCCGATGCAATGAGGTCATTGTAGCGTAGCCGTTTTTGCTGCTCTTCCGGTTCATTCTCCGCGATCACATCACCGCCGAACGATAGCCACTTCGCGAAGCCCTTGTAGGACTCTATCTTGTTGGTGTTTGCCGTCACGTCCTGGCGCAGTTCCCGGCTGCCGATCCATTCAAGCAGAAAGACCGTACGTACGACTGCCGAGTTCGCGTGCAGCGAGATACAGACGGTTCTTGCGGCTCTCGGACCCAAGGCGGCGCAGCAGCAGCGGCGAAGAGATCGTTCCAGCCTGGATCGACCGCGCCACCTGCCTGAGTTCCTGCCAGTGCCGCTCGATCAGCACCCAGTCGATGGTCGCCGTGAAAAACTTGTCGATGTGCCCGTACTTAGCGTCGCTGTCAGGACGGTACAATACGAGGTCCTTCCAGTTGCGGATTCTGGGCATCAGCTTGATGCCGAGCAGATGGGTGAACGCGAACACGGCGGCTGATTGTCCCTGCGTATCCGCATGCACAGTGTCGGCCTTGACGGACAGGCCCGCCTTGAAGAGTCCTTCGATTACATAGATCGCTTCCCAGACGCCCGGCGGGATGAAATGCCGGAACACCGCGATGTAGTTGTCGGCGACATGCCGGTACGCGACTGCGCCCATTTTCCGGTAGCGGAAGTGAGCCGGCCAGCAGGTTGTTGTCGTAGAAGTCGTACTGCGTGCCGCCGGCAGCGACCGTTTTGCCGTCGCCCCAGTGTTTCGGCAGATCGAGCCGCAGGCACAGTTCAATCAACTCGCGCTGCGCGGCCTCGAGCTTGTCCAGACTCATGTGCCGACGGTTCACGAATGACAGCATGTGCGCCGTCACGTCGGTATCGAGATGGCGTGCCGCCTGGGTCGGGCCCAGAATGCAGCCTATCCCGAAAATCGTCAGCAAATACCTCGGCCGGCTTGCGTATCTGCGGATCGATTCCGGACAACGGTCCAAAGCGCCGGGTAAAATGCGTCCAGTGCTCAATGTTCGCGAGAACGTCGAGCACGTTGCGGGTCGGCAGCCGTGCATTGATCCGCTCCTGCAGGGCGATCGCGCTGGCCGGAATTTCCCGTGACATGTTCGCGCTTGCGCGGATACTCGTCGTCGAGCTTGCGCGCCGCGTCGGTCAACCACTGACGCAGTTGAGCGACGAATTCGCTGCCCGTTTCCGGCAGGCCGACTTTCGCGCAGTAGTCAGGCAACTGCTGCTCACACTGCCGCCACGGCAGCAGATAATCGCGATAGTCGGCGTAGGCATCGGACCCGGACACGCACAGGTCACCGACGCGCAGCTCCTCCGCCATATACGAGAATACGCACAGCTCAAGAAGCGCCGGTTGGTCGGCGCCCCTTCACCGTGTGCGCGGCGCACAAGCTTGCGCCAGCGTGCCGCTGCGAAACTCAGGTCGACACTGGCGTCGATCCATTCGCGATGCAATGTTTCACTCTCCAGCACCACATCGAGAGCATCGAGCAGCGTGCGCACCTGACTCGTGGAGTCCCATTGAAGCGCGCGGGCGAGACGCATGAGGACCGAACGGTGCGCCCGGAAATGCTTCCAGAGCAGCGGCAGGTCATTGCGGCCGCTGAATGCGCGGATCTCGGCACAGCTTTCGCGCAGCGGTTCGAGGTCGCCTTTCGGTGCAAGCCATTGTCGTATGGACTGGGCGATCGTCTTTTCGTCGGCCTCGTCAGCAAGGATGTCGACGACATCGTCGAGCAGGACCACGAGATCCTCGACCTTCTCACGCTGCCTGCGCTGAACGATCTCCAGTTCGTCGCTCGCGCGCTTTTGGATCGCACCCATACGTCGCACGAACATGTCGGCGAGATCGTCGCGGGTGCGCACACGCATGCGACTTAGCAGCGCCACGATCAGTGTGTAGCGTTTGTCGGGAAGGGTGTCTTTCCTGAGAGCGGACGCGTCGAGCGCCATCGCTTGCATGGCCAGTGAGCGCAGCTTTGATGCTGGAACGCCGGCGAGTGCGACGGTGAAGCCGCCGATTTCATCGAGCCAGGTGATCTGGTCAATCAACAGGTCCAAGTGCTGCCGGGATGGGCGCCTGGCGTGGCGCTTGATGCGGTTGTAGGCGCTCTGCCGGCTCGACAGGTCGCGGGCCAGCAAGCGATCGAGATCACGCTTCTGTTCATCGGTCAGGCGTCCTGCGACCCGCCTGAAAAGCCGTGCCTGGGTCTTCGCATGGATCTGCTCGGCAATCCGGTCCAGCGTCGAGAACGCCGGCAGTTCGACGTTCTGCGCCATCAGGTCGTCGATCGTGGCGTTGATGATGTCAACCGGCTGGTCCATGGACAGTGACGCAGTATGTGCGGCGCGCGTCGCAATCGTGCCCGCGTCGGTGCCGTAGTACGGCTTGACACCGAGGTACTCGCGCACCGCAGCGTAATGCCGGAACAGCGTCGGCGATGCCTGCGTGTCGTAACCGAAGCGTAAGGAATTTGCCGCTACCCTCAGCACGGCGTGAATCCGAACCAGCTGTTTCATTGGTGCAAGCTCTATCAAGACGGTAGCCTCTCTGCGGTCAGCGCTGGCGAAGAAGTCGTGCCGGCTTCGGAGTTGGCCAACGCGCTCAAGCAAATCAGGGAATTGCAACGGCTACTGGGCAAGAAGACCGTCGAAGTCGAAATCCTTCGCGAAGCCGTGGAGTATGGCCGGGCAAAAAAAATGGATTGCGCGCTCGCCATCGTTGCCGGGGGACGACCAGTGAAGCAGGTTTGCGACGTTCTCGGTGTGGCGCGCTCAAACGTGGCGGCAAAGCTTGCTCGACCCGCTGATTGGCGGGACGGGCGGACGGCTCGACAAACCGACGACGCTGAACTGGTGGAGGAAATCCGGCGCGTAATCGCTGACTTGCCGAGCTGGGTTTACCGCCGCGTGTGGGGCACAATGCGCAGCGAGCGGGAGCGCCAGTGCGCGGCTTCTGTCAATGCCAAGCGGGTCTATCGCGTGATGCGCGAACATGGCTTGCTGCTTGAGCGCAGGCCCAAGCCGCCGCGCCCACAGCGTCGGCATGATGGCAAGGTCGCCGTGCCCAGAAGCAACCAACGCTGGTGCTCCGATGGTTTCGAGTTTCGTTGCGACAACGGCGAGCCGCTGCGCGTGACCTTTGCGCTCGACTGCTGTGACCGCGAGGCCATGAGCTGGACGGCAACGACCGGTGGCCATAGTGGCGACGTTGTACGTGACGTCATGCTGGCGGCCATTGAGCATCGCTTCGGCAACGTTTCGAAAGCGCCAGAGCAAATTGAATGGCTCAGCGATAACGGCTCGGGTTACATCGCCGAGAAGACCCGGACCTTCGCCTCGGACATTGGACTCAAACCGCTCACGACGCCTGTGTGCAGTCCGCAGAGCAACGGCATGGCCGAGAGCTTCGTGAAGACGATGAAGCGCGACTACGTGGCCTTCATGCCCAAGCCAGATGCAGCGACCGCTGCTCGCAATCTGGCCGTCGCGTTCGAGCATTACAACGAGAAGCACCCGCATAGCGCGCTGAAACATCGCTCGTCACGCGAGTTCCGACGTAGGACCGATTCATCAACCTTGTGAGGCGGTGTCCGGACGTATGGGGCAAATCCACTCGCTTTCTTCATCACCTTCGTTCTGCCGCCGCTTACCGTCAACCTGACAAATCCGTCAGGGCTGCAGCGCCTACGCCCGTCAGCGTTACAAACAAATCTTCCAATCACCCTTTCCGATTTCAAGGAACAAACAGTCGTCGGACCACCCATCCATTTCCGCTGCGACTGCAGGCATAGCTCCAACAAGCACAGTCGCCGCCATTAAACCAACGAATACCACTTTTTTAAGCTTCTTGCGCATGTCAATCCCCATGAATTGAAAACAAAACTTTATGACACTTCGATACTGGCCTACAAAATCAGAAGATCTTCAATTAATGCGGGTGTATGAATGCATACAGCAATCAATCCTAGTACGGCACTCGATTCTCTAGCTAATGTCTCCCGGAAAGGTAGACGCTAGTTGAGCCAGTTTATATACCAAGGCATAGGACCACCAACTTCAACTCGTCATCGCTTGATCAAAATCAAGCCCTATCGATAGGAGGGCGATTTCACTCAGGCCGATAATGCCTCGAGCGGCAGCCGCTTTCCGATGTCAAGATCGAACCGGCCGTATGGATTGGTATGGGTGTAGATCGAGGGCAACAGCGTGCGGAAGTCGGCGGCCTGCACCATTGGCCACCAGCGTGGCTCTGCCAGTACACACTGGATCATCAGCGTGTCGACGTACAACTGGTTGCGGGTTTCGGCGGTATTCGAGCGGTTGTCCGTTGAAGATGCCAATGATGCATGAAGAGCCCTGCGTGGCAAGATCGCCTGGCGAAGTGATGGCCCGAGCGGCGACGTGATTGACATGGTATCGAAGCGCGTGGCCGCGGCGCAATGCGCCGGCGAGGTGAGAACAGGGCCGCCCTTAGGCGTAGAGCAAAGTAATTATGTCACTGGCCAGTGTCCAACAGGACAGCGCGTGCGCCCTTGAATTGACGACTTTGCTTCGTTGCGCTGCGAAGGAAAGAAGTCAACTCACATCAGTGCGCAGTAATTCTGTCAATTGGCCTTCGCCTGAGACCATCGCATCTGCTCCCGCGAGGTGGACTTCTTGGTCTGCTTTCCATGAGCGTCAAGCCGCTCACTTTGCCGCGTCCACGCGACGCCTGTTGCCACGATGGGTTCTCAGGCGACGGTCGACGCTTTACAGGCGCAGGACACTCACTGCACGAGCAGCAATCGATTCGGTTTAGAAGCGAAAGGGGCAGAGACAGGCTTGCCTTGATGGCGATCTTCCTCAGAACGAACTGGGCGCACGCGTCAACCTGTCTACGGCCGCCGTCAATCGCAGGTTGCGACGGATGTCGGACGAAGGCGTCATTCGCAACTACGCTGCTATCGTCGCGCCCGAAAAGGTCGGCTATCCGCTGACGATCGTTGCGACGGTTGAGGTCGAGAGCGAGCAGATCCATCTGCTCGATTCGATGAAGCGCACTTTCGCACAATGCCCCGAAATCCAGCAGTGCTACTACGTCGCGGGAGAATGGGACTTCGTGCTGCTTCTGACGGTCCACAACATGGATAAGTACAAGGCCCTCACGCGGCAACTGTTCTTCTCAAACAACAACGTCAAACGCTTCAAGACGCTGGTGAGCATGAACAACGTGAAGGTGGGGCTCGGTGTACCCGTGGCTCCCGAGGGAGGCTAAGACCGTCAACGTATGACTGACTTGTCGGTCCAGTCGCCCTGATCAAATTGGCGCACGGTAATTGCGCCGTTACGGATATCCCCTTTCTCATCAAACTGGATGGGGCCTGTCACACCGTCCAGCTTCGAAGCCCGCAGCTTCGGGAGATACAATTTAGGATCTGTCGATCCAGCGTCCTGCATTGCCTCCGCCATCGCGAGCACGCGTCGTAGGCGTAAGGGGCGTATAGCTGCACGGGAACACCAAACCGCTGCTGATAGCGTTTGAAGAATTCAGGTCCTTGCGGCATCTTTGCAGGCGGCACGCCCGCCAGTGCGCAGTAGACGTCCTTATCCATCGAGGGCCCGGCCAGTTTGATGAACTGAGGCGTGCACGCTTCGTCACCGGCAATGAACTTCACCCTCAAGCCAAGCCGTTGCGCCTGCTGCACGAATACCGCAGCTTGGGTGTCGCCACCCGTGAAAGCAATGCCGTCTGGCTGACGGCTCTTGATGGTGGTGAGAATCGCCATCCAGTTCGTTGTCTTGTCGGTACCGCATTCACGGCCGACCACGTTGTCTCCGGCACCCTTGACTGACTTTTCGATCTCATCGGCAAGACCTTGACCGTACGCCGTGCGACCATCGACGATGGCGATATTGCGCGCACCCAGATCGTGGACCAGATAGCCTCCGATGACAGAGCCCTGTCTCACGTCATTCGCAACCATACGGAACACGTTGGTGAATCCTTGCTGCGTGAGCTTCGGATTGGTTGCCGATTCGGTGATCATCAGAACGCCTGCATTCGAGTAGATCCTGGAGGCGGGTATCGATGTCCCAGAGTTCGCGTGACCAACGACACCTGCTACGCCATCATCCACCAGCTTCTGGGCGACGGTTACCGCCGTTTTGGGATCCGCGGCATCGTCTTGGGAGTCGAGCACGAACCTAACGTTTTGCCCGCCAATCCGGATCTTTCTGCTGTTCAATCTTCGATTGCCATTCGCACACCGTTTTCATCATCCTTTCCGATGTGGGACAGTTCACCTGTAAGCGGGGAAACCTGCCCGATCTTTACCGTCAAATCCGCGTGGGCCGCGAGAGGTTGCAGGACAAGCGTCAGAGACGTGAGACATATCGGTGTCCAGGGTGATTGCATGGTCGTACTCTCGATAGTTTGGCTGGGAATCGGATCGACAGAACCTACGACCCGTTGGGCAAGCAACATTGCGCTGGCCTGTAACTATCCTAATGACGAGAGCCGGTAGCCGAAATCGGTCACGGTGACACTTCTGCAAGTTACTATCGAAATAAGGGCACGTTTCGATATCTTTTCCCGTCGCCCACTTCCTGGGCAGCGCCACTTTCCGGCAGCCTGAGCTTTCGCGCCGCTATCAAGCTGAGATGCACCTGGCCCCTTTCCCGTGGGGCCGGACATCTTGCTACGACGTGCACGATTCAAATGGAGCAGGTAAGCCCCCATCGACCCAGATGGCCTGTCCCGTGTTGTACGCCGCGCCGTCCGACGCGAGAAACGCGACCGTTGCCGCGATCTCTGCGCTTGTGCCCTACCGGTGCATCGGAACGCTTTAACGACGCTCTTCGGTAGCGGGAAGACTGTCAATCTGTTGATAATGGCGCCCGCGCGCTGTTTCTTCATGTGCGGCACGACGAGGCGGGTCGGTCGAGCCACGTTCTGGAAGTATGTGTCGATTCCCTGATGCCACTGCTCATCGGAGAGCTCGAGGAGCGCAGCCCTTGGACCGTACTCTGCGCTGTTGACGCTGCTGCCCATCTTGAGACGAAACGCATACACGAACCCCGAGGTCGAGCCGTAGCCCCATCGCGGTACGAGTCACGCCCATCCCGCCGCCGAGCAGTTCGATCGCCCTCAACAGCCTGATCCGCCGGCACTACGGCCGCAAGCTCATGCCGGTCTCGCTGACGAACCGCCGTGCCAGCGCACAGGCCGACATGCCCAGCACGCGCCCCCAATCTTCCGGGCCGCGCGGGTCTGCCGGGTCCGCTTAAAGCGTCTCGCAAAGCGTCGCGAGCGCGCAATCTCTAGGCCATGGCAATGCCGTCGGGTGTGGCCGGGAACGCCGAAGGTGCTAGAGAATCAGAGCAGTGATCCGACCGGCGTAGCCATCGTCTTGGCGTCACTTCGATGCCTGCCGCTTCAACGATCAGTGCCTTCAGCAACGGCGAAACCGCGAACACCATCGGTGTCGTGCCTGCGAGCGCGCCGCCGGTCTCCTCCGTGATCCAGAGACTGCGAAACTGGACGCCGAGCCGTCAACCGATCTTGGCCGAAGGCCCGTCCGCAACCATACGGCTTGCTCCGGAGAAATCCCGGGCGAGCCGCCCTCCGATATCACAGTCAACGCGCCGGATATCGCATAGACCATCTAAGGCATTGCTGATCAAGTCCACCGCATAGCTACTCGGAGCGTTATAGAGCGGAGTGGATAAGGAAGGCAGAACAGGATGAAGCAGCAGACGCTGGCGATGGCAGCTGACGAAGGTGCGGGTT
>NZ_JBFPKO010000058.1:0-14336 GCF_040948765.1 Paraburkholderia sp. BR10923
CACAGCGACCGGGGCAGCCAGTATTGCAGCGGGCTGTTTCAGGACACGCTGAAAGCATATGGCATGCGTTCGTCGATGAGCCGCCGTGGCGATTGCTGGGACAACGCGCCGACCGAAAGCTTGTGGGCTTCGCTGAAAGTCGGTCGCCTGCATGGTCGGCACTTCGCCACACGGCGCGCGGTGATGGACGAAAACGTTGATTGGCTGGGTTTCTACAATGCCCATCGGCTACACTCGACGCTCGATTACGTCAGCCCTATGACGTTCGAGAAGAACTGGCTCGCTGCCCACCGAGCCGCCTGAATTCCCTCGGCTATGGGATACGTCAAACAGGGGCAAGGTCAGTAATTGCAAGGCTCAAGCACGCTTACGTTGCTGTCGGTGCATGGGCACTAAGGGCTTTACAGATTCCAGTTGGTATTTGGCATTGGCTTGCCGGCATGGATTTCGCTTATATGGTCCAGGCTAATCTCATGGGAGTGTCGATATGGGTAAATTGCGGAAATTCAGCCTTGTCTGCACAAAAATGGATAGTCGATGCATCTGTGCCTAAAAGGCGATATGGTGTGCGGCGACTCAATGCCACAAATCGATGATCCACATTTATGACATCTCTTGGTTAAAAAACGGGGCGTTTTATATGGATTCGACCAACTTCGCGCTTATGAGTGGGCGCATCAATACTCGCGAATTCCGTCTTTTAATGACGCGATATAGCATTGGACATTTGATGGGAAGATTACCAAAAGCAATTTTAATTTCGTGGTGCTTTTCGATCTGTTCATTTTTGTATGCCGCCGAATTGAGGGTCGATTTTGGCGACCAACGACAATATGTAAACTCCTTGAATGCGGTCAGAGTCGCATTGGGCGATCCTGTGTCGCTCCCGAATATTCCCGTCGGGAGAATATTGTATCAATTGAGGCCAGATGCGTCAAATATCGTCGAGGGAGATGTAGTTGAAATAATTGGAGTTGATCGCGAAGACCAAAATCCGGATCTTCGATTGGTGATGAAGCCATCTGACTTGTACTTAACAGGATTCATCGTTGGGCGCGTGTTTTACCGATTCTCTGATTTTGCAGGCTCGGCCGGCGGAAGAGTGCAGGTGAATGCGCCACGGCGGCTGGTAAATTCTACGGTAAATCTGGCAGTAGAGTCTGGCTACCTCTCGTTGACAAGGATTGCTGGGATAAGGGAGGATAGGACGGATTTGTCAATCGATAGAAATTCACTAAAGGATGGGTACAAGAAACTAATGAAACATGGTTCTTCGACTAAGACGATAAACAAAGCGGAGGCAATGGCCTTGCTTTCATACGCAACAGTGCTATCAGAGGCGATAAGGTTTCGCAGTATTCAAGGGAAATTTGCTGGGGCTGCATTGGGCCGTTATGCTTACGTTCCCTATCGATTAAGTGCCGAAGATTCACAGAGAACTGTACGGTGGGGGCGACTAAGTGACGAGATACGTAGCGTTAAGGGAGGCGCAACAGAAATCGGTGCGTCTTACGGGGACCCGATTCCAGTAAAAGACGTCAGAGACATTTTTGGAATGATTTCATCCACGATGAGCAAATAATATCGCATCAACAGCTCTATCCCTTCTATTAACGATCGCGTTCAGTAGTTTTTGCAGGGGTCGTTATGTAGGTCACGATCGTTTCAATTCGGCAACTGCGGCACCTACCGGGCCTTCAGTCCGGCATTTCTTAAGTTTCTAGCGGACGTGCGAATTGTGGGTCAAAAAATAAGTTCTTTCCATTTCGATGGCTGGCGTGGTGTTGGCCTCCGGTCTCGCGTTTGGCGGGAAATATGCGCGATTCACAGAATTTTCCGGTAGCAAGGTCAAGTTGACGCTTGCAAGCTATCCGAGCACCGCGCTCGTCACGTTGGACTTGCTGCATACCATATTTGAGACGCCAACGGTGCCGAAGGCGCGCGTGGCGGCCGTGATAGTGGCGAAGTAGCGGAGGCGTCGCAGTGTTACAGACAAACAGGCATCCGCAACGTAGCACGCAGCCGGTCCGACCGAGCGACACATATGCTAAAACCACTTAGTGTTCCGTCCCAGAAATAACTTTACATAGCCGAGCCACTTTCTGAAGGATGGGATAGGCGGTTGCGGTCAAGATGGACGGTTGTGGTGGTTGTAGCGTTCGACATAGCGCTCGATGCTGGTGATCAGTTGGCGCACATTTCTGAAGGATCCGCGTCTGATAGCCTGCTGCGTGATCATGCCAAACCAGCGCTCAACCTGATTGAGCCAGCTCGAATAAGTCGGCGTGAAGTGCATGTAATAACGCTCGTGTTTCGCCAGCCATCCCTTGACCTTCGGGTGTTTATGCGTAGCGTAGTTATCGACGATCAGATGCACGTCAAGATCCTCGGGAACTGCGTGATCAATGTGCTTCAGAAGGGCCAGAAACTCCTGATGCCGGTGACGCGACTTGCATTGTGCGATGACCTCGCCGGTCGCCGCATTGAGCGCAGCAAACAACGTTGTTGTGCCATGCCGGATGTAGTCGTGCGTCACACCTTCGAGATAGCCCAGACCCATCGGCAACACTGGCTGCGAGCGCTCAGGTGCCTGGCATTGGCTCTTCTCGTCGACACACAGCACCAGCGCGTTGGTGGGCGGACTCAGATACAGGCCGACAATGTCGCGCACCTTCTCGACGAAGTACGGATCGGTAGAAAGCTTAAAGCTCTTCGAGCGATGAGGCTGCACACCGAACAGCGACAGATACCGGGCCACCGAGCTCTTCGAAATGCCCGTTTGCGCAGCAGCTGAACGCGCGCTCCAGTGCGTTGCGCCACCCGGTTTCTCGTGCAGCACCTTTGCCAGTAGCTCGGCCACCGTTTCATCGCCGTGCGCGCGCGGCCACCCCGGACGCTTCGTCATGCAGACCGGCGAGCCCCTGCGCGACGAAGCGCTTCTTCCAATGCGTGATCGCAGGAGAAGTGACTTCACATTGCACCGCGATCTCCCGGCTCGTATGGCCGTTCGCTGCCATCAGGACGATCTTTGCTCGGCGCACCAGAGAATGAGGCAGCGAACACGAACGGCTCATTGACAACAATTGTTCTCGCTCCAGATGGGACACGACAACCTCGATTCCCTTACGTCCCATGATCGTCTCCCACACACCATGAGTCGATCATAGAACACGCTGGATTTACGTAAAGTTATTTCTGGGACGGAACACTAGCCTGATCCGATCATGATGGTTTGCAATATGTGTCGCTCGATTACGCCGATCCGGGAATGGCTCGAATATGCCGGTCAGTGGTAACATTCAGTATGCTTGATTGTGGAGCCCCCCCAAGTCAAAGTCCTATCACCTTTAAGATTGCTTCGGGCAATCGGTCGCCTCTCACCTCGATCCTCGAGATTCTCTCACTGATCTGGCTCACGTCTTCCTCAGTCAAATCGACGTCGAGGGCGCCAAGATTCTCCTCTAGGCGGTGCAGCTTCGTTGTGCCTGGAATTGGTACGATCCAACTTTTGCGTGCCAGCAGCCACGCCAGCGCGATCTGTGCCAGCGTGGCGTTCTTGTCTACAGCGAAAGTCTCCAGCACCTCGATCAGTGCCTTATTCGCCTTGC
This sequence comes from Paraburkholderia sp. BR10923, assembly GCF_040948765.1. NCBI lineage: Bacteria > Pseudomonadati > Pseudomonadota > Betaproteobacteria > Burkholderiales > Burkholderiaceae > Paraburkholderia > Paraburkholderia sp. BR10923. The sequence continues at coordinate 3,609 of NZ_JBFPKO010000058.1, forward strand.
GCGCTTGCGGCGAGAACCGTGGGACGGAATTGCGAAAGTCTGTCGGATGGAGTCTGGTATTTTCGTCGATCCTGCCGGTCAGAAAACCGGCGCCTAGAGGACTGAACGCCACGAAACCAATCCCGAATTCTTCCAGAGTCGACAATAGCCCTCCTTCCGGCCCGCGCCAAAATAGCGAATACTCGCTCTGGACGGCTGTCACAGTTTGCACGGCATGGGCGCGGCGGATCGTCTGCACGCCTGCCTCCGACAGCCCAAAGTGCCTGACCTTGCCCTGAGCAATAAGGTCTTTGATCGCACCGGCAACATCCTCAATTGGAACAGTAGGGTCGACGCGATGCTGATAAAAGAGGTCAATACGGTCGGTGCGCAGGCGCTTCAGGCAGGCATCCGCCACGGCCTTGATATGTGTGGGCCGACTGTTCGTACCGCCCCTGCGCTCACCCGTCGCCATGTCGATGTCGAAGCCGAATTTCGTGGCGATAACCACCTGATCGCGGATTGGCTGCAATGCCTCTCCGACAAGCTCTTCATTGATAAACGGCCCATACGATTCGGCTGTGTCAAACAGCGTAACGCCGCGCTCATAAGCTGCTCGGATGAGGCTGATCATTTCCTGTTTGTCGCCCGGCGGCCCGTATAGGGCGCTCATGCTCATACAACCAAGGCCGAGGGCAGAGACTTTCAAGTTGCTCCGTCCAAGTTTGCGTATTTGCATAGATCTTCCTCCCGTTGACCGGATGGCAATTTTCAATAAGTCTAGCCAAATATCAATACTGCTCACGAACGAATTGTTCGATTCGATAGCACGCCTCATTCAGTCTCTGCTCATCCACCACCAGTCCTAGTCTCACGAAGCCATTCGCAGTAGGACCGAAGAGACTGGCATCCAGCAGAGAAACGCCCTTCTCTCGAAAGAGTTTCCAAGTGAAGTCATATGTGCTCAGTCCCGTTTCGCGGATGTCGATCATCATGAACATGCCCGCCTCGGGAAGCAGACATTTCACATTTGGGACGGCATGCAGGCGTTGAAAAACCGCATCACGCCGACGGCGATATAGTTCTCGCATCTGGGCAATGACGGATTGACGTTGTTCAAGCGCCGCCACGCCGGCTTGCTGAATAAAACCCGGTAGTCCATACGACATACAAAGTGCCAGTCGACCCAGATGACCGATCGCTGGTTCCGGTGCGATAACCCACCCTAGGCGCCAACCGGTCATTGCATACGACTTCGAAAAGCTGCCCAACGTCATCGTTCGGCTCGCCATGCCTTCCAGAGAGGCGATGCTAGTGTGGTCGCGCTCAAAAGTGAGGTCTGCATACACCTCGTCAGCGACGACCCATAAATCCCGCTCGCGCGCCAGCGCAGCGATGAGTTCAAGTTGCTCACGCGACATCACCGCGCCAGTCGGATTGCAGGGCGTCGCGAAGAAGATTGCGCGTGTGCGCGCACTGAGTGCGAACTTAAGCGCCTTGCAGTCCAGATGGAAGCCATTCGCAGCGTCCACCGCTACGGGCACGAGCGTGGCGCCCGAAGCACGGATTGCCGCTTCGTACGTCAGATACATCGGCTCAGGCACAATCGCTTCGTCGCCCGGCCCGCAAACGCAGAGCGACGACGCGAACAACCCATTCTGAACGCCGGCACAGACAAACACATTCGACTTGGTCACCTGACGGCCCGTGTCGGCCTGATGTTCTGCCGCGATCGCCTCACGCAGATTGTCTCGACCAACGCCGCCGGTGTAATGTGTATCGCCGTCGCGCAGAGCGGAAATGGCACGGTCAACGATGGGAGCGGGAGTTGGCAAGTCGGGATCGCCGACGCTGAGCACGATCACGTCTTCGCCCCGAGCGGCTGCGCGCCGGGCCGCCTTGTGAATGTCCCACGCCGACGTTCGCGCGCCCTGCAAACGGTCGACGAGATTCGCGAATTTCAAGTTAACCTCCTCTAAAAAATCGAGGCGAGTTCCACTCGCTTTTTTTGATCGTGCGTGTGTCTATACCTCTTGGGATGGGTCGATAATGTACGGAGGAAACCGAAGTATCAACCTCGACCGGCCGATGATTTCAAACGTTGGCTCGCAATGCGATAGCCGGATACACAACCTCGCTAACGAATTGGACAATAGTTCCGTACCGCTTCGCGGGCCGCCAGGGCAACGACTTGCCGCACACATACGACAACGCAGTTTTCCTAAAAATGGCCATTTCAGCGAGAAGCTGCGTCCAGCAGTCGGTCGACTATGCATCCAATAACCGCTGAAACATCTTTGATTCGAGTTCTCGAAAGCGGACATAATCTCTCTCCAGAGCCTGATTGTCGTTGGATAAGAGAAAGGCATAGCCCGGTCGGCCGGCGCTGTCGTGTGTCTTTGGCAGATAGTCGCCGATCTCTGGAAATACAACCATCCGCTCCAGTGTCGCTAATTCGGCGAAAGGACTAAGATCCGGATTATTCATGACATGTCCAGCCCTATTGGAACACATGTAGACAAACCTCAGGCCTTCTTGTCTTGACGCACGCAATGCGTTCGCTCGCCAACGGAACTGTCCCGGGTTTAATACTGTTTCAACCGTCACAGAAAGTTGACTGTACCCTTGCGCTTCCTCGACGGCCGCGAACAGTTGAGCGCCGCTCAGGCGCGCGCCGCACTCAATGAGTCGCGGTCCATCGACTGTCAACATTACCTCACAGTGTGCCGCGCCGTTCCGAATTCCGAGCGCGTCGAGTGTATCAAGAACATATCTCTCGACCTTTTCGAAAATTTCGGTCCGCCGCATTACGAGTTCGGCATAGTCATCTGTCGAGATTCTGTCTTCCAAGCCACCGACACCGATCCACATATCAGTGACAAAGTGATCGCCCTCGCAGCTGACGCTATTTACCATCAACTCGTCACCTTGAAGACGTTCTTGAATCACGAACTCGGTATTTACTACTCCTGTCACGTTGGTTTTACCATGATTTGCCGCGAACGCGGCTTTTATGTCGTTGTTACTCGAACATAGCACGACACCATCCGACCTGGCTCCCATTGTTGGTTTGAATATGACCGTGCCCAACTCCGACTCACTGTACCAAGTGAGAAGCTCGCTGAGCGACTGTGAAGCAAACTGCCTCATGCTGGGTACACCAGTCTTTCTGAGTGCTTCGATCATATGAAATTTGTTTCTGCGAGCGGACGTTGTTGCAGCGTCATTTCTCGGAACAGTGAAATTATCAGCTAATAAATCCGCGACCACGACACCCGACTCGCAACCGGGCATGATTGCTTTGACTGAATACGCGCGGAGCTTCGCGAGTAGCTCCGACAGGGTATTCCGTTCAAGACTGAAGTTCGCGATATAGTCGAGTGGGTTGTAGCCAAAACGCGACGTTCTTTCGGTGGAGCTAACGTGTATGCACTCATATCCATGACCGACGAAAGCAGGTGCCAAGTATCGTCCAGAATACCATCCGTTAACAATCACTATCACGTTCCTACTTCTAGTTTGCATTTAGCGTCCTCGCAATACTAGACACAAAATTGAGATGTGCAGTGCACCACGCTGGCGAGACCAAATAGTTATTGCATATGACCAGCTCACATAGGAAAGGAAACAACTCGTTGCTTATTGTCGAACTGGAGTCTACAGGTAACAGCGACGCTACATTGTCTATGGCAACGACATCAACGGCGATTTCTCCTGAACCGCATCTTCGTATCGGTCTTGAGAAATCGGTTGGCTCCCGATATATACGTATAGGATTATATGGACTCGCCGCGTCGCAACTTACGTCGCCAACCATCGAAAGTCGATGTGGTTCCACGAGCATTTCTTGATTAAGCAGTACGGGTGTTGTCTCGTCTGACCGTATGCAGTTGAAAAGGATGTCAAAATCTAAAATTTCTCTACGCAAGCCCGAACCAGTCTCCGCTCGCCCCCACCGTTCATGGCATAGACCAAGGACATTCATCAGGTGACGTACTCCCGATCCGGTCATTCCTTTTGCACCAGCTATGACAATCCTCGCGCTTCTTACCTTTTCAATCTTCCGCTCCAAAAACTCCACGAGATCTTCAAAGCTGCCATGGAACGGTTTCTCGAGGGATACTTCTGCCATATTATTCATCTTTCTTTCCATAAGTTCCAGGGTCACAGCAGCACCACACACGCCCGCCCAGAAACTTACCCCCCGGCTTACGAGTTCTGCGCCCCTAAAGTCTCGAAGATACTCAAGATCGAGCAGTGTTCCACCGCCTCGAATGAACCTGTCAAGCAGATCACCCGCGCGCATCTGTTGTTTGAAGACATGGCCGAAATAGATGTGGGTGTGCCGGATCTCCTTGACATCTTCACTGAGCTCTTTCAATCCTAAGATGTACGCATCTGGAGGCGCGTATTGCCAAGTCTGCGGCTTTACGATCTCACAACCGACCATTTCATATTGTACGTCAGAGAAGCACCGCATCGGAGATTGCTCTACAGTGACTCTAATCCCTTTCTTGACTAGCATCGCTGCATGAATCGGTATAAGCGGCGTGCGGCGCTCAAAATGTTTGGTTTCGCATCGAAGCCAGAAGTGCATGAAGCCCTCTTGAGCCAGTGGAAAATTACGCCTATCGTGAAGCTCGACTACAGCTATGACAGACACCCAGACACCCTCCGATAACTCCGGCTTGGCGCACGATTTACGTTCTTCTCGCGAAGCGACACAGTTAATGTGTAATCTTGCCTCGTGTTTGTAAATGAACTCATTGAGCCGCGCCAGTAGTATTGGCATACCGACGTGCACTCACCAGACAGAGTAGTTTTCCGGAAGGGCGACTTATAGAAAGTGGAGACACTGCGTACTCCCTTTAAATTGAACGTGAAAGTAGATTGCCAATTTTGCTGGCCAAGCACCGCGCTGCAAAAACGGGCAACATGTGCTCAGCTGTCGGTGTGGACTGTCTTCTTCTGTCGCGTTATGCCTCGACGGAATTGTGTCCACGCGGACCACTCTTGTGCACATTTTGTGCCAAATTCGCACGAGTCGGCGAATCGCTAGTCGATTCGGCCTTCCGGCGAGTTTTGCGTTCCTGCGGACTGTAGAATTCTGGGTGTCGCCGTTACGACAAACATGCTTAGTTTTGTCGCAGACGCGACGTTTGAGAACGTTGTGAGCGCGGCAATGGCACCAGTACAACCATCCTGCTAACGTCGAAGAGATCATCAATCCCCGAAGCACCATCGTTGATATGCTCGCCCGCCTCCAAGCTCTGGTGCGCTGGAAATTGTTTTTGTATCCTTCACGTGGCTTCTGCGTGCGCTAACCTTGTTTGCGAAGAACGGAATCAAATAACCTCCGTCGTCGCTGCAGATGGTTGCATCTCTGCGTATATCTCAGAACGCCTTTTCTGATCGAGCATTGACTTCGCCGTCAGAAGAAGCGACTGAAAGACATCGCCCGATATGCGCATGCGCTGCCTCGACATCATCCAAGGTAAGGCCCGATTGCTTCAGGGTCGCCGCCAGCGGCACTACGAAACTCTCCTTCAGATGCCGCTCAAAACGTTCGACTTTGCCCTTGGTCTTGCCCCCCCGTAGGGGCGGCATACTTTCGGTGTGAAGCCGTACGTTGCCGCCAGTGCAAGCAACTGAGCATTCCATCGATGCTGGCTTTCGCCGAAGGGATCGCATTCGACAATTACTGACTTCGCGTTATCAAACAGCACTTGCTCGGGCGTTCCACCAAAGTGGAAAAACGCTTCGTGCAGGCACTCGCACAGGGTCGTCGCATCCTCGCCGGCGGTGAAGCGCACGAAGCTCGGACGGCTGTAGCCACGCGTCGCCACCAACGCCGGCAGTGGCACGCGGCCCTGCGAATGACCGCAAAGTCGGCGTGCATCTGCTTGCTCGGCGCCGTCTCGAAGCGAACCACCGGCTCCGCTTCGGCGTGCTTATGCGGCGCTAGAAATGCCTTCAGTTGGCTGATGCCGCCTTCATAACCGGCATCGCGCAGTTCTCCAAGCAGCACCGTCGCCGGAATCCAGTGCGGCGAGCCGCAAACAGTTGCACGAATTCTTCGCGACACTTCACGCGTGCATAGTGGTCATGGAATCCTGTGCCGGCGCGCACTACGTCGCTCGCAAGCGGGCTGATATTAGCCATCAGGTTAAGCTGATCTCGCCGCAGTTGTGAAGCCTTTCGTCAAGAGTAACAAAAACGACTTTGCGGATGCCGAGCCGATCTGTGAGGCAGCTTCGCGTTCGTCGATGCGCCTCGTGACGCCGAAGACGGAATCCCAACAGACGCTGTCGGTACTGCATCGGGTGCGAGAATCTCTTGTACGCGACCGTACCAAGACCGTGAACGAGATGCATGGCTTTCTGCTCGAGTTCGGCATCGGGCTACCGACTGGCCTGGCAGTTATTTGGCGCGTGCGGGCCATGCTTGCCGAACATATGTTGCCGCCCTATGTGGTCAGCACGCTGCAAGGTCTACACGCCTACTTCAAATACCTCGGCGGGCAGGTCGACGAGATTGAGAAGGAGATCCGGCTGCAACTAGCCGACGGTGATCTCGGCCAGCGTCTGCTGAGCATACCGGGCGTGGGCCCAATTACCACAAGTGTACTTGCAGCGGAGACGGGCGATGGCCAGCAATAAGGATGCAGTCGCGATTTTTCCGCGGCCGTTGGCCTCGTACCGCGGCAGTACAGCACAGGCGGTCGATCCAATCTACTAGACAGCAGCAAGCGCGGGGACAAAAATCTCAGGCGCTTGTTGGTGCAGTGTGCCCGAGCCTACATGCAGCGCCTGGACCGACAGACCGGACGGCTGGCCGCCTGGGTGCGCTCGATGCTCATGCGTCGACATTCCAACGTGGTGGCCTGTGCGCTGGCCAACAAGCTGGCGCGCACCGCCTGGGCACTGGCGATGCACCAAACGACGTTCAATGCAGGATGAGGCGAAATGCGCCCCCGAACGTTTACGCCGGATACGTCAAGAATCAGCGTTGCAAAAAGGGAGGGGACGATAGATTTACATCGGCGCTCACACCAATCGCCACGCGCACCGGTTCATCGTCTCATCGGTTCCGGGAAAGCGTGAGAAACCCAATGCCACTCGCAACGCGACGACAAGCCATATTGATCAGTCGTCACGCTGCAAGGGCGGACAGGATAACCTCTGCTGGGCCTGCCGACCAAGTTGATGCTCGCCAAAAATCGCGCAGCTTAACGCGCACCGAAACCGGACGTCTCACATGGTAGATACCACACTGACGCGTGGTGCACCGGAGGCGCGTCGTCGCTGACGATGCGCGGCCAAGCCTATCTGTTTTGCGAATGGCTAACCGTTATTGGCTACATTGTTTCAATTTTATCCACGGCCTAGAGGGTGTTATGAACTTTCAGTTGGACCTGGTATCGTGGTGTGATGACACCACGCAAGCCATACCTGACTGATTTGACGGACGAAGAATGGAGCTTCGCCGCTCCTTACTTGACCTTGATGAACGAAGAGGCACCGCAACGCCGATACGAAATTCGCGAAATGTTCAACGCGCTGCGCTGGATGGCGCGAGCCGGTGCCTCGTGGCGTATGCTGCTGACCAACTTCCCGCCGTGGGAACTGGTCTATCAGCAAACAGAACGGTGGCTGAACGCGGGTTGTTTCGAGGCGATGGTTAGCGATTTGCGTTCGGTGCTGCGTATCGCCCAGGAGCGCCGGGGGCAACCCAGCGCGGTTATCCTGGATGGACGCACGTTGCAGTCCACGTGCGAAAGCGGCCCGCGTGCGGGCTACGATGGCTATAAGCGCAAGCGTGGCAGCAAGGTACACATGGCGGTCGATACGCTGGGCAATCTGCTGGCTGTGCACATTACGCCGGCCAACGAGCAGGAGCGAGCGCAGGTTGCCGAGCTTGCCCGCCAGGTTCAGCAGGTAACGGGTCAGACAGTGAAGGTGGCATTCGCTGACCAAGGCTATACAGGGGAGGATGCGGCGCAGGCCGCGCGTGATGATGGCATTGAACTGCAGGTTATCAAGCTGCCGGAGGCGAAAAAAGGCTTTGTCCTCCTGCCGCGTCGCTGGGTGGTCGAGCGCAGCTTTGGCTGGTTGAACCGCTTTCGGCGGCTCACACGAGATTACGAGCGACTTCCGCAGACGCTTGCAGGGCTTCATTTCGTCGTCTTCGCAATGTTGATGCTCATTCATGCTGCGGCGATTATCCAAGGTTGCTAACACCCTCTAAGTCGTGATCGACCGTCCGGCCCATGTCGGCGGGTATTCTTGCGCTCAAGAGCTCCGTTCACCGGGTTTCGGAGCGCTTGTGCGGTCGGCTCCGTTGTGCGTCATTCGCTCCAGCGCGCCGGCATTGATGCGCCGACTATGGGAGCACACCAGTTTCGCCACGGATTGGCCACCGAGATGCTGTGCCACGGTGCGTCGCTCGGCGAGATCGGCGAACTCCTTGGACACCGGCATCCACAGACCACGAGGATTTACACGAAGGTCGATATCAAGGCGCTGCGTACGCTGGCCGTGCCATGGCCAGGAGGTGTGCGATGAACACGCTTCGGCAAGCAGTCGAGGAGTACGTCACCGTGAGACGTGCCCTGGGATTCAAGCTGAATGAGGCAGACAAGGGATTGCGCGACTTTGTCGGTTTCATCGAACAACGCCGTGCCTCGTACATCACGCAATCGCTCGCTCTCGAATGGGCTCAACAACCATCACACCAGCGACCCGCAAGCTGGGCACAGAGGCTGGGCTTTGTCCGTTTGTTCGCGCGCTATCGCAGTGCAACCGATCCACGCACCCAGATCCCAGCGCAGGGCCTACTTCCGTTTCGGCCGACGCGGGCACGACCATATCTATATTCGGACGGCGAGATCCGGGCGCTGCTGGACGCAGCACTTCATATGCCATGCAGGTTCCAACGGGATGAACTGCAGCCATGGACGTATCATTGCCTGTTCGGGCTCCTCAGCGTAACGGGTATGCGTCTGGGTGAAGTCAGAAACCTTGAGCTTGAAGACGTCGATCGGACGACAGGAATATTGACGATTCGCGGCACCAAGTTCGGCAAGTCGAGACTCGTGCCTTTACATGCTTCGACCTGCAAGGTATTGGCCACCTACATTGCACGCCGGCAATGTCTTTGGTCCGGGCGAACCGTGTCATCCTACATGTTCGTTTCCAACAGGGGAAACCGGCTGGACAACAGCGAGATTCATCGCGCCTTTTATCGACTCTCCCGCCAGATTGGGCTGCGCGGCGAATTCGACAGTCACGGGCCACGGCTGCATGACATGAGGCACGTCTTTGCGACGAGAACGCTTTTACATTGGTACCGGTCCGGACAGGACCCCGAGCGTCGTCTGCCCATCCTGTCGGCCTACCTCGGTCATGTCCATGTGGCCGATACGCAGTGGTACCTCAACGCTTCGCCGGAACTCATGCGCGAGTCGATGCGCCGACTCGAGCGGCATTGGGAGAACCGCTCATGAACACGTCTGCCAGCTTTGCTCCCCTTCTGGAACGCTTCTTTATACAGCGCCTGATGCAGCAGCGGCAGGCCAGTCCTCACACCATCATCTCGTATCGAGACACCTTCCGCCAGTTTCTGAGGTTCGCCGAGCAACGCCTGCACAAGCCGCCGTCAGGTATGGACTTCAGGGACATTGACGCCCCGTTGGTCGCGGCGTTTCTGGACGACCTGGAGAAGCACCATGACGTAAGCGTCCGCAGCCGCAATCTCCGCCTCACGGCAATTCACTCGTTCTTCCGGTACGCAACACTCGAAGCCCCGGAGCATTCCGCACAGATTCAGCGCGTGCTTGCCATTCCCAGCAAGCGCTTCACCCGCACGCTCGTCAACTTCCTGACCCGTCCGGAGGTCGACGCACTCCTTGCCGCGCCAGATCAACGTACCTGGTCCGGCCGACGCGATCATGCCTTCCTGCTGGTGGCTGCGCAGACCGGCCTGCGTTTATCCGAGATGACCGGACTCAAACGTGAGGACCTCGTTCTGGGTGCCGGCGCTCATGTGCGCGTAATCGGCAAGGGCCGTAAGGAACGCTGCACGCCGGTCACGAGGTCCACGCGAGCCGTATTGAAATCCTGATTGCATGAGCCGCAGCGCGGTGATGGTGATGTGCTGTTTCCGAACGCCAGGGGAGGACGTCTCAGTGTTCACGGCGTGCAGTATCTGCTAAACAAACATCGAGAAGCGGCCTCAAGAGTGTGTCCCTCCTTGAACAAGAAGTGGATCACAGTCCACTGCTTGAGGCATACGGTGGCTATGGACCTTCTTCAATCGGGCGTTCCTCGCTCAGTGATTGCGTTGTGGCTCGGGCACGAATCGGTAGAAACAACGCAGATCTATCTCGAGGCGACGCTTGCAATGAAGGAGCAGGCCCTTGCGAAGATGTCGCCGCTACGCGGCAAGGCGGGGCGCTTCCGCCCGACAGACCAACTGCTCGCCTTTCTGAATAGCCTGTAGGTTCACGAAACTATGTTGGGCGATCGGGGCGATGCTTCTGTTCTGAGGCGCGCAATCCGTGGGCCAATATGAACTCTCATCGATATCGCCCGACATAGTCCGGCAGGGAAGATAGTGGCGCCTGTACTAAACCGCTGAAGCGGTAGTGGGGGGAATGGCTGACGTCAATGCCTGACGTTCAGGCAGCACGGTGGTCTACTGCCGAACCGCCGGCATGGCAGGCCAGCCGCCTGGAGCAGTATGGAAGTG
>NZ_JBFPKO010000059.1:0-14186 GCF_040948765.1 Paraburkholderia sp. BR10923
CCATAGCCACCGACACTGGAGCGGCTTAGCTCAAGGAATTTTTAGCAGGGCAGAAACGGCTCGTTTGCGGAGCCCTTATCCTGCTCACTGCGCCGTTTCCGCCCTGCTAAAAATCCTCTGGATTATCCGAGCCGATCGCAACGGCAATTACGCCCGCCGCTGAGATCGCGTTTTCTTTGAAAAAATCCGCAACTTTTTCGGCTAGTGCGTAGGTTTCTTCTGTGGGACCTGGATAGTTGCCATAATATTTTTTGGTTAGTTCTATTGCTGTTTTGAAGCTCATATCCTTCTCCCCGAGAGCAGTGACAGGGGCAATGATTCAAGATAGCACATCTTTGAAGACCTGCTGGTTCTTGAGTGCCGACGATCGGCTGGAAGCGGATGAGACTTGCCCGCCGACCAAGCGCGACGATCGTCACGGGCGTGTCCTCTCAACCTTCACCGATGCTCACGAGCGGCGCATAGTGCGATCTGAGAGGCCGACTTTTCGGCTGCCGGTCCGGTTGCGCAGGAAAGGGAGTTTTTCAACGCATTACGAGTGGATCTGTCATACGCTGGGCGCATCCATCGACAGCATGTCGACTTTGCTGACGTTCAGTGAACGACAGTGGTGATGCGCTATGGGTTGGCCACGCGATACCAAACAATTTCACCACAACTTGCTATCGCCATAAGAAGGATTATGACGATAGAACGAATTACACTGCGCTTTCCTGAACCGTCAATCCGGTGGAATCAGTGCCGCAAACCCTGTCGGCACCATCCCCGCCCCTTGCCGAGCCAACCATGCCACGACGTTCCATTCTCTCGCCTGCCGAGCGCGACAGTCTCTTCTCGTTTCCGGAGAGCCATGATGAGATCATCCGCCACTACACATTCAACGAAGCGGAACTCTCGCTGATCGGCCAGCACCGGGGCGCGGCCAACCGTCTGGGTTTCGCCGTCCAACTCTGCTGCATGCGCTATCCGGGGATTATCCTAGGCGCAGGCGTCGAACCGCCGCCTGCGCTGCTGGAGTACGTTGCCGGGCAGCTCAGCATAGAACCGATGCTCTGGAAAGAGTATGCAAGGCGGGACCAGACGCGTCGCGAACATCTGCTCGAACTGCAGGCCGCGCTGCAGTTGCGATTGCTCACAGTGCGTGACTACCGTCCGGCCGTGCAGGCCCTTGTTGATCTGGCGATGCAGACCGACAAAGGCCTGGTGCTCGCGCAGGCGCTGGTCGGATACCTGCGCCAACAGGCAATCCTGCTGCCCGGCGCGAACGTGATTGAGCGGATCTGCGCGGAGGCCGTCACCCGCGCGACCCGCCGCATCTACGATGTTCTTACGTTATCACTGTCGGATGAGCACCGGACAAGACTCGACCAGCTATTGACGCGCCGTGATGACGGCCGCATGACATGGCTCGCATGGCTGCGGCTGCCGCCGGGGAAGGCGAGTTCACGCCAGATGCTCAAGCATATCGACCGCCTCAAAATCCTCCACGCCATTGACCTGCCCGCGGGCCTCGACCGGATGGTGCACCGGAACCGTCTGCTCAAGATCGCCCGCGAAGGCGCGCAGATGACGCCGGCCGACCTGGCCAGATTCGAAAAGCAACGCCGTCATGCCACCCTGGTGGCCATCGTGATCGAAGCTACGGCGACGGTCACTGACGAGATCGTTGATCTGCACGACCGCATCATCGGACGGCTCTTCAATGCCGCGAAAAAGAAGCATCAGGAGCAGTTTCATCGTTCGGGAAAAGCCATCAACGACAAGGTGAGACTGTACGGGAAGCTGGGCCGGGCTCTGCTGGAAGCCAAGGAAAACGGCGGCGACGCGTTCGAGGCGATCGAATCCGTCATGTCGTGGGAGGCGTTCACGAAAAGCGTCAGCGAAGCCGAGCAGCTTGCCCAGCCCGAAGCGTTCGATTTTCTGCATCAGATCGAGGATCATTATGCGACACTGCGCCGGTACGTCCCGGCCTTCCTGGACATCCTGAAACTACGTGCCGCTCCTGCGGCGACGGATGTGCTTGACGCCGTCGATACGATCCGCGCCATGGACAACGACGGAGTGCGAAAAATGCCTGCTGACGCGCCCACCGCCTTCGTCAAGCCACGCTGGAAACCACTCGTGATGCCCGGCAGCGGTATCGATCGCCGTTACTACGAACTGTGCGCGCTCGCCGCGCTGAGGAACGCGCTACGCTCAGGCGACATCTGGGTGCAGGGCTCACGCCAGTTCCGGGACTTTGACGACTACCTGCTGCCGACAGAGAATTTCCAAGCGATCATGCAGGGCAATGTCTTGCCGCTGCCGATCATCGCTGATTGCGACCGTTACCTGAAGGAGCGGCGGCAGTTGCTAGAGCAGCGACTGGCAACCGTCAACCGCCTCGCCGCCGATAACGGGCTGCCCGATGCGATCATCACGGAATCGGGCCTGAAAATGACGCCGCTCGATGCCGCGGTACCCGAGGCGGCCCAGGCACTCATTGACCAGACATCGGTCATGCTGCCGCGCGTGAAAATCACCGAGTTGCTGATGGAGGTTGATGCGTGGACCGATTTCACCCGCCACTTTACGCACCTGAAGACCGGTGAGACAGCGAAAGACAAGACTCTGCTGCTCACGACGCTCCTGGCCGACGCGATCAACCTCGGACTGACGAAGATGGCGGAGGCCTGCCCCGGTACCACCTACGCGAAACTGTCGTGGCTGCAGGCGTGGCACATCCGGACGAAACCTACTCACAGGCGCTGGCTGAACTCGTCAACGCATAGTTCGCCCATCCGTTCGCCGCCCACTGGGGCGACGGAAGCACCTCGTCATCCGATGGGCAGCGCTTCCGTGCGGGCAGCAAGGCCGAGAGCACGGGACACGTGAATCCGAAATACGGCGCCGAGCCCGGACGCATGTTCTACACGCACATCTCCGACCAGTACGCGCCGTTCTATCCGAACCTCGTGAACGTCGGTGTGCGCGATTCGACCTATGTACTCGACGGACTGCTGTATCACGAGTCAGATCTGCGCATCCAGGAACATTACACTGACACCAACGGATTTACCGATCACGTCTTTGCGCTGATGCATCTGCTTGGTTTCCGGTTTGCGCCACGGATCCGTGATCTCAGCGATATGAAGCTGTATGTGCCAGGCAATCCCGAGGATTATCCTGCGCTTGCCTCAATGATCGGCGACACGTACAACGAAAAGCACATCCGGAGGAACTGGGACGAGGTTCTCCGTCTGGCGACGTCGATCCGGCAGGGCACCGTCACGGCTTCGCTGATGCTGCGCAAGCTTGGCAGCTATCCGCGACAGAACGGACTCGCTGTCGCACTGCGGGAAATCGGCCGCATCGAGCGCACGCTCTTTATTCTCGACTGGCTTCAGAACGTCGAACTGCGCCGACGCGTTCATGCCGGCTTGAACAAGGGCGAGGCCCGCAATGCGCTTGCGCGCTCGGTGTTCTTCTACCGCCTCGGTGAAATCCGCGATCGTAGCTTTGAGGCGCAGCGTTATCGCGCCAGCGGTCTGAATCTGGTCACCGCCGCGATCGTGCTGTGGAACACCGTCTACCTCGAGCGGGCTGTACAGACCATGCACGCCCGTGGTGTACCGGCCGACGCTACGCTGCTGCCGTATCTGTCACCGCTTGGCTGGGAACACATCAACCTGATGGGCGACTATGTCTGGCAACAAGATCGCAAGCTTCAGGCCGGCAAGTTCAGGGCGCTGCGGCCGCTGCCGGGGACAGAGCCGCGCATTCGGCGCCCCTCGTGAACTGCCACAGGGGCGATCGATCCTGCCGCCATACCCGACGAGCTCAACATCGTATAATCATCGGCTATAGCCGCCTCGACCTCGCGAAGAGAAAATCTGCCGTGAATAACCTGACGTCCCAACAACCGCTTGCCGACGACGATTTCGCCCGTCTCGCCGGGTTTCTCGACTCCATCGGCGATGCAGCGATGAACATCGAAACGCTCGACGGCTATTTCGTCGCGTTGATTTGCGGGCCAGACATCGTGTTTCCCAGCGAGTATCTGCCGCAGATCTGGGGGGAAGATTTTTCGTTTGAAAGTGACGGACAGGCCACAGAAATCGTCGAGCTGCTCATGCGTCACTGGAACACGATCAGCACGGAATTGCAGCAAACGCTGCATGAGCCGAATGTGTACCTGCCTGTGTTGCTCGAGCGAGAGGATGGTGTTGCCCCGGCCAACGACTGGGCACACGGCTTCATGCGCGGCGTACAGATGGGTCCCGCGAGCTGGGGTGAGCTGATCCATGACGAGGACCACGGTGGACCGATGATCCCGATCATGATGCTGCATCATGAGCACAATCCCGACCCGCAGATGCGGCCACCACAGATCCCGGCAGAAAAGCGCGAGGAACTGCTGGAAACGATGATCGCCGGACTGACCCATATCTACCGTTACTTCGAGCCGCATCGGCGGGCACTGGCGCACATCCCGGCGCGTATGCCCATGCGCCGAGAAGAACCGAAGATCGGGCGCAACGAGCCGTGCCCGTGCGGTAGTGGCCACAAGTACAAGCATTGCTGCATGGCTAGTTCGCCGTTTCACTGATCAGGCAGCACAGCAACGGAGACACGCAATGCCCCAGATTCCAGATGATGCAGATCTTCCCCTGAACGCCAACGGCCCAGCGTACACGTCGCGACAGGATCGTGACGGCATACCGCTGTCGTATGTCGGCGAGAAACTTGGGCTTGCCATCGAGGATCTGCATCGCCATGCCCGACGCTGTCAGGGGGAACGTGATGATTTGCGCTGCACCATGTATCACCTTCTCGTGGCATACCTGGGACTACGGCAGCAGCGAGAAACTGGACACGTGGCTGCGCCTGATCGAGCGGGAGGGCGATGTTCTTGGGCTCGCCGAACTGGGCAACTGACGCATACGGATCGCGAATCCCATGAAGCCAACCTTTCGCGGCGAGCGGGTGCCAGCCGCCATGCAAGACCGGTATGACGAGATCATTGCGCTTACCGACGCCTTTTGTGCGCAACACCTGACGGATGAATACCGCGACCTCTGCCGACGTCTCGTTGCCACCCTGTGCCGCAAGCGGCCATCGCCACTGGTTACCGGTCCTGCGCGCTCCTGGGCCTGCGGCGTGGCCTACGCGATCGGGAGAGTCAACTTCCTTTTCGACAAGTCCCAGAAACCCCACATGCGCGCCGATGCACTGTGCCAGCATTTCGGGCTAAGCGCCCAGACCGGTTCGGCCCGCTCAGGAGCAATTCTGAACCTTCTGAAGGTCGGCCAGCTCGATCCTCGCTGGTCACTTCCCAGTCAGCTCGACAGAAATCCGCTCGTCTGGCTTATCGAAATCAATGGCATGATCGTCGACGCGCGCCGCATCCCGCGCAATTTGCAGGAAGAAGCCTTCCGGCTGGGTGTCATCCCGTTCGTTACAGGCGAAGAACGCTAGTTCGCGCGAAATCCCGAGCCCCGTTTGTACTTCACTTGCGACGCTGCGACGTAGCAATTTCCCTTTGCGCTTGGTCGGGTTCGCCGCCCCTGGCTCAGACTAAACGAATGAAAGGGACTTCCCCGTCCCGAGGCTGCGGCGGAAGCCGCGAATCGGCATCAACGTGCCATGATGAAGTTCTCGACCTTCATCAACACCAACAAGAGGGGAAGTCCATGTCTATTGTGACCATCGGAATCGACCTTGCCAAGAATGTCTTCGCCGTCCACGGCGTGAACGAAGCCGGCAAACCAACGCTGGTCAAGCCGCGGGTCTCACGGGATCAGCTGGTGACCTTGATCGCGCAATTACCGCCGTGTCTGATCGGCATGGAAGCGTGTTCCGGTGCACATCATTGGGCCCGCGCGTTCCAGCAGCACGGCCATACTGTCAAACTGATGGCACCCAAACTCGTTGCGCCTTATCGCATGTCGGGCAAGCGCGGCAAGAATGACGCAGCGGATGCTGCTGCGATCTACGAAGCGGTGACGCGACCGAGCATGCGTTTCGTGCCGCTGAAAGACGAACATCAACAGGCGACGCTTTGCCTGCACCGAACCCGGCAGGGGTTCGTCGAAGAGCGGACTGCGATCTACAACCGGATGCGCGGGCTGCTTGCCGAATTCGGCGTCGTACTGCCGCAGAGCCCGGAGCGCTTGCGACGAGAGATCACGCCCCATCTGGATGCGTTGCCGGGCTGGGCACGACGTTGCATCAGCGATTTGCTCGAGCACGCCGGCAACGTTGAGGACCGGCTCGTGGAATACGACCGCGCGATCGGCGAAATCGCACGCAACGACGGTCGCAGCTAGCGACTCATGCAACTACGCGGCATTGGTCCGACCACCGCGAGCGCACTGCTCGCAAGCATCGGTGCCGGGCGTGATTTCAGGAATGGCCGCCAGGTTGCAGCCTGGCTCGGACTCACGCCGGGTCAATACAGCAGTGGCGGCAAAGCGCGGCTTGGCGGCATCACCAAGGCGGGCGACGCTTACCTTCGCTATCTGCTGGTGAACGGTGCGCGCGCAGTTATCGCGAATCTCGGTGAGAAGCAGGACCGCATCAGCCGGTGGGTGCGAACCCTTGTTGAGCGCCGCGGATATTGGCGTGCTGCCGTCGCGATTGCCGCGAAGAACGCGAGGATGGCGTGGGCGATGCTGAAATACGGCGATGATTTCCAGCACGAGCCGGTTGCTGCGTAAAGGGTGTAGCGCCCAAACTGATACCCCCTCGCCACCACGGATGCCAGCAATGATTGGATAAAGATCACTTTGCACTGCCAGCGGTGATGTGAAGCGGGTTGGACCCGCGCGGGGCATGCCTGACAAAGCACGGGGGATTTTCTTTCCCGATAAACGAGCGAGGCCCCCGCGCGCGTCTTTCATCAGGGTCTAGGCCATTGGCCTAACATGACCGGTTGTAGTGCCGCAGTCCTTCACCTTCTCACGCGCACCGACGGCCTTGCAGTCAGAAAGACAAAAACCACGCTTGATACTTGCGATGAGCGGGGAAGCCCTTGTAGTGCTTTATTTTCCGTTTCCTGAAGCGACCCCAAGGATGGCGTTGCAGGGCGGTCGCCGGACCGTGGATCATGCGCGTCTCCGTTCGCCGCATTGTTTGTGTTGGACTTCGTTGGCGAGCGATTTCCCATTGTCCGAACCATGATGCAACGCCGGTCGGCGTTTATGGCGGCAGACCGCTCTGCGAGCGCAAGTCTCGTAAAGCGGAACCCGGGCGTCTCCGGCAGGAGACGCCCTCTCCACGAATGGACGCACATGGCTCGGGAAATCGCCGATGCATGACATCGCGACGTGCGTTGGGAGCTTCACTGGAATGGCTCGGCAGGCACGCACGGAGCGGCTAGCGTCGATCGACGTCAGATCCCGAGCGCGGCCATTTTCTTGTAGAAGGTCGCGCGTCCGATCCCGATCCGTGCGGCCGCCTTTGATACGCATCCGCCCTCGGATCGCAGTGCGGCACCGAGAAACCGTTTCTCGAACATCCGCATCGCGTTCTCGTAACTTGCTTCATTGATATCCGCGTCACGGGCCTCACCGTGTTCGCGGGCAAATTCTGGATCGGAGAGCGTCGCGTCGATGTCGTTGACGAACGCAACCAGCAAGTTGGCGTCGATGCACTGGTGATCAGAAAATATCACGGCCCGCTCGAGCGTATTGCGCAATTCACGCACATTGCCCGGCCACGCGTGCTCACGAAGCAATTGTAGTGCATCTTCACTGAGTTCTGGGCGGCCGATATGGTGGTGTGCCACCAACTCATCGAGGATCATGTCCGAAAGTGCGGCGATATCGTGCGCACGCTTTCTCAACGGCGGTGTTCGGATGACGAGCACGTTAAGCCGATAGTAGAGGTCGGCGCGGAAGCGGCGGGCGGCGACGAGCTCGGGAAGCGCGACGGAAGTCGCTGCAATGATTCTCGCATTGGTCGCTACCACGCGATTCGAGCCAAGCGGCTCGAATTCCTTTTCCTGCAGCACGCGTAGGAGCTTGCTCTGGAGCGAAAGCGGCATGTCTCCGATCTCATCCAGGAAAAGCGAGCCGTCGCTAGCCAGTTCGAACTTACCCAAGCGGCCCTTGCGATCGGCGCCGGTGTACGCGCCTGCGGCGGCGCCGAACAGCTCGACTTCGAGCAGCGAATCGGGAATTGCCGCGACATTCACGGCGACAAATGGCTTGTCGGCGCGTGCCGATTCCCCATGTATCGCGTGCGCGATCAATTCCTTACCGGTACCCGTTTCACCGAGTAAAAGGACGGGAAAATCGACCTGGGCTGCGCGTAGCGCGAGGCGCTTCACTTCCATGCTGGCAGGGCTCGTGCCGACGAAATTCGACAGGCTATATCGGGCCCGTCGTGTGTGTGCTAACGCGTGTCGCGTCGCGATGAGCTCTGCTTGCAAGCGCGAGTACCGGCTAAAGAGCGGTGTGAGTGCTTTCAATTTTCCAAAGAGGGCAAAGCCGATGGCGCCTATGGTGGCGCCGTTGTCATCCTTCAGTGGCAATCTCGTCACAATGAAAGGTTCGCGCTCGGTTTCAAGTATGTCGAGCAGAATGGGCTTTCCTGTTTTGACGACTTCTCGCATGAGGCTGTTTGGGACAACGGTCTCGCAATCGAGACCAATTGCAATCTTGGGATCGGCAAAGCCGAAGTGAGCAGCATATTTCTCACTGATCCAGACGACTTTGGCCTGTCGGTCGACGATCAGGGTGCCCTCGCTTGAATTTATGAGGGTGTCGAAGAGCGAACTCACTGCGCGCCCCCAGACATAGCTGTAGTCGCTCAGGATTGTGCCGACCTCGGTTGCCATTCGGATCTTCTCCTCGTGTGACAGCGCCGCCCGGTCCAGTTTGCTATGAACCGTCTCGGACCAGAGACGAAGGCGAGCAGTGTCTCAAGTTGTGGATCCGTGCGGGAGTGGGATTTCCCCTACCAATGCAGTTCCGTGGCTGGTGCTAGCGCATTTCCGGAAATGAAGTGTGGATTCCTCAATGTCGGACTGAATAGGGGTGGCGGAAAAGGAAGGGACGCGCCGTGCCCGACGGTTAGTGGCTGCGCTGGCGCGATGCCGTATCCACAATGGGCATGGATGCTGCTTGTGGTTCGCGGCGGTGCCAGGGGCGGCGGTTCTGTCCGTTTGCCTCTCGACGAAGATGGCGAATTGTCACTTCGCATCGCGAACCAATCATCCCATCGAGTCTAAATAGACCAACACGTCCCGGGGGGCTTGCCTCTCGACAGCAGAGCAGTATCAATACAACTAAAGGAGACGTTATGCAACCGCTCTCACGACCCCAAAGACGATGGATTGTTGGCTTCTTCGTCGCGCTGGCGACGACTCCAGCGTTGGCCGCGGTCACGCCCGGACCCGGAACCTGGAGTGGGCAGCAGATCTGGGCCACAGATTCG
Organism: Paraburkholderia sp. BR10923; assembly: GCF_040948765.1. Classification (NCBI taxonomy): domain Bacteria; kingdom Pseudomonadati; phylum Pseudomonadota; class Betaproteobacteria; order Burkholderiales; family Burkholderiaceae; genus Paraburkholderia; species Paraburkholderia sp. BR10923. The sequence goes on from NZ_JBFPKO010000059.1 coordinate 9,421, forward strand.
GTGAATGGGGGCAACCTGACCGGCTATTACTATTGGCCGGCGAGCCAGCCCACCACTCCCAATGGCCAGCGGGCGCTGATACTGGTGCTGCACGGTTGCCTGCAGACCGCGTCCGGCGACGTGATCAACAGCAGCAGTGCGGCCGGTTTCAACTGGAAAGCAATTGCAGATCAGTACGGCGCGATCATTCTGGCGCCGAACGCAACCGGCAACGTTTATAGCAACCACTGCTGGGATTATGCGAACACGTCCCCGAGCCGCAGTACCGGGCATGTCGGCGTGCTGCTGGATCTAGTGAACCGCTTTGTTTCCAATTCGCAGTACGCGATCGACCCCAATCAGGTGTACGTCGCGGGCCTCTCCTCGGGCGGTGGCATGACGATGGTGCTGGGTTGCATTGCCCCCGACATCTTCGCCGGAATCGGTATCAATGCCGGGCCGCCGCCTGGAACGACCACGGCGCAGATCGGTGATGTGCCAAGCGGCTATACGGCTACGACCGCGGCGAACCAGTGCAGGGCATGGGCAGGATCGAACGTCGGCAAATTCTCAACGCAGATCGCCGGCGCGGTCTGGGGGACATCGGATTACACGGTCGCGCAGGCGTACGGCCCACTCGACACTGCCACTTTTCGAATCCTCTACGGCGGCACCTTTACCCAAGGGGCGAAGGTGACGATTCCGGGCGGCGGAACGAACACGCCGTATTCCGACAGCAGCGGAAAGGTTCGGACGCACGAGATCTCAGTTTCCGGCATGTCGCACGCATGGCCGGCCGGAACCGGCGGCAACAACGCGAACTACGTGGATGCAACCCACATCAACTATCCGGCATTCCTGATGGACTATTGGGCCAGGAATAACCTCCGCGCGGTGTCGGGGCCTGCACCGTCAGGCTCTGCACCGAGCGGCCTCGCAGTGTCGGGGACAACACAGACGACCGTTTCTCTCTCGTGGAATGCCGTTGCAAATGCCACCAGCTACAACGTCTATCGCAACGGAAGCAAGGTGGGCTCGTCCGCATCTGCCAGCTATACCGATTCAGGGTTGATCGCTGGGACGACCTATTCCTACACCGTGACCGAAATCGATCCAAATGCGGGTGAGAGCGCCCAATCGTCGTCAGTCTCGGCGACGACGCAATCGAGCTTCGTGTGCACCGAGACGACGGCCACTAACTATGCACATGTACAAGCGAGCCGTGCGCATGATTCCGGCGGCACGGCCTATGCGAACGGGTCGAACCAGAGTATGGGGCTGGACAACGTCTTTTATTCGAACACGCTGGCGCAGACGTCTGCCGGATACTATGTCATCGGCAATTGTCCGTAATACGGGACGCGTTTGATGAACGCCTGAACGGACATCCTGTCCGTTCAGGCAAACCTAACGATGGTTGTCTCCGACATGGTGGCCGCGTTTTTCGTTCGACCGATACAGACGTCGCCGTGAGCCGCGATCACGCTTGCCGATATCGACTCCAAACAACCGAGGACGGTACACAAGTCCCGTCTACCTTTGCTAAGCGGGGAGAGTGCGTATTTCGGCGAAGCCAAACACGGATTTCGGTCAAAGTCAAACTGGATTTCCGGAGGAAAGTGAATAGCCGTTTCGCTTGAAGTCGAACGGTTTCGAGGGATTCCACGATCAGTGAAAGGCGCTCCGAGACCGCCGTTCACCTCACCGAAATGCATGTTCGATACGAAAGGCGCGGTTTCGTTCAGCGGTACTGCGGACGGCTCCATCGGCCGTCGGTTATGGTGGCTACTTTTTGGGGACACCGACGACGCCGGCGCACCGGATGACCATTCGCAAAATGAAAGATTTGCTTCGCCTGAAAATGGACCTGCAATCTGTCTCACCGGTAGGTCAGGGCCAGATGAGATGTCAAAGCAATTCTGAAATCTATGGCCTGCCCGAATTTTGCTACCTCTGCTTTTGACTCCCCGTGGGTTGCACAAAATCTATCCGGAATCGCTGTTCCTCGATAGCAACCGAACCGGTCGATCCTCAAAAATGTCCGCAGCTACGGCGAGCTGTCCGACTTGTCGGCTTTTCGTCCGGTCGCTGCGGCGTCGGATCGGGTTCCCAGCGGTCACAAAACCTCGTTGCATGTCCAGATACCACTAGTGCACATGTCGCCACTTTTGCACTGCAAAGGTAACGCGACGCTACACCGCTCCGCATGGAGCTCAATGCGCCAATGCCGGTCACGGCGAGTCGCATCGCCGAAACACTGATCCCCGGAAAGCCGGTTGCCAACGACGTGTGGGAAATGAGCAGCGGCACCTCAGTCCAGAACGCGTAGAGCTCTCACATATGCCCGAAATAGCCCAGCGTCGCGGCCCAGAACCCACCGATGCGAAACGCGCCGAGCACAGAGGGCGGCGATGCCGCCGGTGTATCCATCTTGCCTGCCGAGCCGCTCGACACGACCGAGTGCGGTCCATCGTCAAGCACGCCGACAATGGCGGCCCCACCGACAGCAAGCAGCGAGGAAGCGGAAATGATCAGTTGCCGTGGGAAGACCGTGCCAAGCACGCGCATCACATGCTCGCAGCGCACTGCCGAGAATCAGCAATTCCGACTAGCTGGGCGAGCGCCTGCCCGGTGCGATCGGTTGCCCAGCCGATGATCAGCTTCGTCCCCATCGGGTAGATGCAGGCGAGGCAGATTCCGACGCCAAAGCGTAACAGCGCAGCACTCACGAGATCCATCGCCAGCCACGCGAAGCCCAGGTTGAACAATGCTCCGGCGAGCGCGCTGCAAACGAAAATTCGGCTCGCGCGATCCGATCGACGGCGCCGCTCAGCGAAACGACGCAGGTGCCGAGGATGAACCCAAGTTGCATCGCGCTCGTCAGCCGGCCGATGTCGGCCGCGCTGATGTGCCAGATGTTCACCAGGTTTCCGGCAGTACTATTCGCGCTGAACCACAGTGCCGGGCCGAACAGTGGCGCGATCGAGATCTCGGCGACCGGACCTATCCCGTCGACGACCAGCTTTCGCATTCCAGCCGTCATCTCATCAATTCGTCAGCGACGTCTGGGGACTGAGCAGCTGATCGAGCCAGCGCGTGTCGCGCGGAGAAGGGCGACGCTGCAGCCGTTCGTTGAGGATCGCGTGAGCCTTCGCGGCTTCGCATCAATGCAACCAGCAGCATGTCTTCGACGATTTCGCGCTGCGCGCCGCTTCCGCCGATCCGCACTACCTCTCGCGCAACCGGCGCCAGGATCTCCGCGGCAAGCGCGTACTGTTCTTCAGCAAAGGCCAACGACGCGCGGCAGATCGCCGGTACCACCGGGCCAGCCGGAAGCTTTCCGTCCTCGATGAGCTTGTGGAGGACAGCAACCCGTTGCTCGACAGCCTCGCCGTTGCCGCTCGCCGCGGCTACCAGCGCCATATGGAAGTCAACGAACGGCAAGCCCGCGTCCTGGAAGTAATTCGACGCGTATTTCGCCGCGTCGTCCCACATTCCCGCCGGAACTGTGTGGCCGTACGCAGGCAGGCGCCATAGAAACGACGAAGTGTCGCTAACAATATTGATCGGTGTGCCCTGCGACGAGGCCGGCGCGACATGGTCGTTATAGACCGCGAGGGCGCGCTCGATGTCCCCGTGCTCGAGCGCGATGAGCGCGCTATGCCATGCGATGTGGCCGTGCAGCACGCCCGTTTTGTCGTACTCGGGGAGCCGGCCGGTGATGAACTCCTGCGCCTCTTCGTTTGCACCGGACTCGTACAACACGTGTGCGACCGCGTGCGCCGCATTCACATTGTGTCGCCGCAATTGCAGCGCGCGTTGCGTCAGCGTGCGTCCGAGCCGAAGGTTGCCGTTTTCGCCGTGTGCCCGGCCGCGATAGGTGAGGAACCACCAGTCGTCGGCATCGAAGTGTTTGGCATGACGCTCGCACAGGTCGACGCGCGCTGATCGTGGTCGGCCATTTCGGAGAAGGCGAAAAGGCCGAACGCGCCGAGCGGCATCGACAGGATGAGGATGTCGCGCGGCCAGCGGTCCGTGTGCACCAGCACCGCCGCGAGCGCCTTGGCCGACTGTCCATGAATGGCGAGCGACAGCGCGTCAACGTGGGTGCGCTCGCGCTCGGCCCCGTTTCTAGCGACGAGATCGAGCGCCTTGACAATCTTTGCGCGAGCTTCGGACGGCTGTGCGCTGATCGCATGCAGGCGTGCTCGTGCGGCATGCGCGAGGGCGAAATCCGGGTCGGCGGCGATCGCCTCGTCCAGTGCTTCCCCGGCGCCCGGCCACAACGACAGCAGCAGATCGACACCGGTTCGGTATCGCTCTGCAGCGAGGTCGGAAGTCGTTGAAAGCGGCAGGTCGTAGCGGTCAAGGCGGCCCATAAATCGGATACTCCAGAAATTCGTTGGCAATGGCTCGGCTATCGTCTGCGGCCGGCCGCGTAGCGGTTCAGTACGTGGGACATTCATTAAACACGGTTTCTGCGTGGCCGTATTTCGACTACTTGTCACCATGTGTCGATTATCTGCCAACATCTCGGGCACGCGGTATGAACTGGAAAATAATCGAGGCTCCGGTCGACGCCAGGCCGCCAGCGCGGCTCAGGGTCCGCGCGCAGTTCATCCGGCGCGTCACTTTTTCCCCGAGCTCTCTCATCGCTGGCATTAGGGCTACGCTGAACAAGCAGCTGAATTTGCGACGTGTCGGCGATGTAGAGGTGTTCAGGTCGTGAAGCCGACGGTCATCCTTTGGTTTTTGGCCCTTGCGGGCATTGCACGCGGGCGTTTGCC